>CADBRE010000001.1 GCA_902797005.1 uncultured Erysipelotrichaceae bacterium
AAAAAGCAAAGCCTTAGCTTTACTTTATATGCTTAAGAATAATGAAATTGCTATAAATAAGAATCCCATTACAAATGTAAGTCTAGTTAAGAACTTTTCTGGTCCTCTTTCTTTCATTTGACTCATTAGCATACTATTTCCGCCTGTAATTATTTGTCCAGCATCACTAGCTTTGTTACTTTGTAAAAGAACTAAAGCTATTAATATAATTGAAACTATAATTAATACTATTTCCATCTTTTTTACACCTCATGTATATTTTATAATACTTTGACTTTTTTTACAAGTTTATTTAATGTTTTTTAACAATAAAAGCAATATATAATGCTACAAAGAATGGAAAAAACCTATCTGAGTAGATAGGTTCTTCCAAATAATTCATATAAACTTCACTTTATACAAATTATTATTGTCATATAATATTCGAAGGAAAGGAGTATTGCCTTCTAAATAAATGATATCATATTTTAGATAATCGTCAAGTACTTTATTTAGAAATATTGTTTAAATTGTCTTCTATCTCTAGTAGTCTATTATATTTCGCTAATCTCTCTCCTCTAGATACACTACCGCTTTTCATAAATGGAATATTTAGAGCAACAGCTAGGTCAGATATAAATGTATCATTTGTTTCACCACTCCTATGAGAAACAACGCAAGTATATTTATTTTGTTTAGCAAGCACTATTGTTTCTAAAGTTTCATATAAACTTCCTACTTGATTGGGTTTGATTAAAATGGCATTACATAATCCTTTTTCAATACCCATTTTTAATAGTTCTTTATTAGTTACGAATAAATCGTCCCCAACTATGCTAATTTTCTTACCTAAAGTATCAGTAATCATTTTAAATCCTTCATAGTCTTCTTCGGCAAATGGATCTTCAATGCTTATAATTGGGTACTTACTGCATAAATCTATATAATAATTAAGTATTTCTTCCCTGTTCATATTTTGATTATCTATATTGTATGTATCGCTTGATTCGTTATAAAAGCTTGTTGCCGCTACATCTAGAGCAATAAACACATTTTTTCCTGGCTCATATCCGGCAGTTTCTATTGATTTAATAATGCAAGATAAAGCCTCTTCGTTACTTTCCAAATCCGGAGCATATCCTCCTTCATCTCCAACTGATGTGTTAAGCCCTTTATCTAAAAGTATTCCCTTTAATGAGTGAAATATTTCGCTAGCAGCTCTTAGCCCTTCTTTAAAGCTAGAAAACTTAGGTACTATCATAAACTCTTGAATATCAACATTATTAGATGCATGTTTACCACCATTTAAGATATTGAACATTACAAATGGTATTTTCTTTTCTCTTTTGTTTAAGTATTCATACACTTCTAGGCCATTATCTAATGCAGCTGCTTTGAGACATGCAATGCTTACGCCTACAATTGCGTTTGCTCCTAGCACCTCTTTATTCGTTGTTCCATCAAGTTCAACCATTTTGTCGTCAATTGCTTTTTGATTTTCAACCTCCATCCCTATTAAAGCATTTTTAATAAGAGTATTTACATTATTAACAGCTTTTAAAACTCCTTTACCAAAATATCTTTCATCGTTATCTCTAAGCTCTAAAGCTTCTCTTTTTCCAGTGCTGGCACCAGAAGGAACACCAAAAACGCCAACGCTTCCTTTTTCAGTAAATACTTTAACTTCAACAGTTGGATTGCCTCTTGAATCTAATATTTCTCTTGCTACTATATTTTTTATCTTGCTCATATAAATCTCCTTTAACAATATTATACAGCAATAAACAAAAAAATAAAATAAGCTTTACATTAAATAGACATGCACTATTGTAAAGTTTATTCTATAATTTCTATTTATATAAAAGTTCTTTTAATGATTTATCTTTATTACTAATGTAAAAATCTCTGTTAGAAAGCATTGACCATATTTCTTTAAAGCTTTTTAATTTCTTGCCTTTTAAAGATACAAAAGTAGTCATTTCTTTGAATCTGTTTTTATTATAATCAGCTAGTGTTACAATTTGCATTCCTACTATTACACCAATTAAAATGTAGCTTATGTTGGATGAATAATCGCATAATAACTTATATATATTATTTGGCAAAACAGATCCGTATAGTTCTTTAGCTATAAGCAAGTACATAATTGTAATAGATGTATCTAATACGAATGTTTTGACTTTTCCTAGTTTTGATGATTGAACATTTTTGTTTTTGTTAAAAGCAAATAAGCTATTAAAGGTAATTGCAAGTTCTAAGATTAGTACAAATAGTATAACAGGATATTCATAAGAGAGCATCGCAATCATTACAAGTGCAAAGAGTTTGTCACTAACTGTGTCTAATAAGCTTCCCAAAAAACTTTCTACTTTCCAGTATCTTGATAGCTTTCCATCAATAAAATCTGTTAGAAATATTAATCCTACAAATAAGGCAAAATATCCAATACTTCCATTAAAATAACATATAGGCATTATTATTGAACCCATTATTCTTGTAAAGGTTATTAAGTTTACGATTATAAACTTTATTATTTTGTCTTTCTTCATTTTATACTCCTTTTATTTAAATGATGAATAAACCTCATGTACTTCTAAGCTAATGTTTTTTTCTTTTGCTAAATTAGAAACGCTGGTTACTTTAAATCCTCTACTGTTTAACTCTGGCAAGCTTATTCTAATTGCTTCAAGTGTTTCTGGGTATATGTCGTGCATTAGTATAATATCACCGTCTTGTGCATTATCTAATATATGTTTTGCTATTTTGTTTGCATCTCTATATAACCAGTCTTTTGTATCTATATTCCATTGTATTATTGGTGTGTTTATTATACTTTTAACTTTATTAATTGCATTACCATAAGGTGTCCTTGTAAGAGGAACATCTTTATCTGTTATTTCATTATAAATAATATTTGTGCTATTTATTTCTTCTTCAATTGTTTTTAATGTTGCTGAGTTTAAGTTCTTGTGAGAATATGTGTGAGAGCCAACCTCCATGTTATTGTCTATTAGGTATTTAACTATTTCTTGATTTGACTTCATTTTGCTTCCTAATTCAAAGAATGTTGCGCTTGATGCATTTTCTTTTAAAGTGTTTACTATATCTTTTGTGTAATCGCCTGGCCCATCATCAAAAGTAAATGCAATTACCTTATCATAACTATCGCCCGCGGTTTCTTTTTCTTCTCCCAGGAATAGGTAAACTTCATAATCCACATTGAATAAATTATCATCAAAAAGTACCTTTATCCCCCTTTGTTCTATATTTACTGAAGCATGTTTAAAACCATCTAAAAGTACTCTATTATATATAGCGGTGCTATATTTATTCTTTATTCTTTCCAGTATTTCGTTTCCTGCTATATCAAAGTTATATATAACATTTTTGTCTATTATTTTTTCGTTTTGTAAATCCAGTAATACATTTTTATATGTGTTTTTGTCATTCTGTTTTATTGTAAATAGTATATTATATATTTGATTGAAATAAGATATTTCATAAGTTATACTTGTATTTGGTTTATCAGATATTATATTTTTTATTTCATTATCTAGTATGTCATAATTAAAAAATGGATACTCTGCTTTATAGTTTATTTCTCTATTATCTATTTTTAATACTTTATAGCTATTAATGAGGTTCCTAATATACATTTTCGGTTCTTTTTCTTCTTTGTTTAAATGAGATATTAAAGCGTAAAGTGAAGATATTATAGACAATAAAACCAAAGTTACAATTATAATGTTTTTAATATTTAATTCTAGTTTACTTCGCATAATATCACCTTTATTGATTTTTATTTTATCACATTTTAATAATATGCAAAAGAGGAAAAAGAAAAAACCTAGCTTTTGCTAGATTTAAACTATTTCTGTTTTTTTAATAAATCTCTTATTTCTTCTAATAGTAAAACTTCTTCAGACTTCACTGGTGCTGCTTCTTCTGCAGCTTTCTTTTCTTCTTTCTTTTTAATGCTCTGTAATTTGTTCATTGCTTTTATAAATGCAAATATACAGAAAGCAACAATAAGAAAGTCAACTACATTTTGTAAGAATAACCCGTATTCAATAGATGCCCCTTTGAAGTCTATTGATAGTTTAGAGAAATCATGTCCACCTATTATCATTCCTACTATAGGCATAAAGATATTATCTACTAAACTGGATACAATTTTGCCAAAAGCAGATCCGATTATTACACCAACAGCCATATCAAGCACGTTTCCGCGTGATATAAATTCTTTAAATTCTTTTAAAAAGCTTTTCATTTTTTTACCTCTCTTTCATTTAGAGTATATCATAATTTCTTTAAAAGAAAAAGAGTTTTATGCCATTATTTGTCCTCCATTGACATGCATTACTTGCCCGGTTACATAAGAAGAATCGTTGCTAGCTAAATAAACAAATGTGGCCATTAGTTCTTTAGGATTTGCACCTCTTGCCATTGCGGCATCAGCACCAAGTGATGGTATTTTTTCTTTTTGCCAACAAGCAGGTTGAAGTGGTGTCCAGAAAAAGCCAGGTGCGATTGCATTTACTCTTATATTTTTTAGAGCTATATTTCTTGCTAAACTTCTTGTGAATCCCACGATTGCACCCTTAGTTGTTACATAGTCTATTAGCTGTGGTTCTCCATAAAATGTAGTAACTGATGAAAGATTTATTATAGAAGATGTTTCTTTTAGATATGGAAGAACTTCTTTAGTTAAATAAAACATTCCATAAACATTTACTTTCATAGTGTAATCAAATTGTTCATCAGTTATATCTTCTAGTTTATCTTTTTGATATTGGACACCAGCATTATTAACTAAAATATCTATTTTACCAAACTCTTTTAAAGTAGCTTTAACTATTTCTTTGCAAAAGCTATGTTTAGTTATATCTCCTCTTATTAATAATACATTACCACCTAAATTTTCTAAATACTTTTTAGTTTCTAGTGCATCTTTATCTTCATCTAGATAAGTTATTACTACTTTAGCCCCTTCTTTTACAAAGGCACATGCACATGCTTTTCCTAGCCCACTATCTCCTCCTGTAATGATTGCTACTTTATCATTAAGTTTGCCACTTCCTTTATAGTTTACATCATCAAATATAGGAAGCGGATTCATCAAATATTCCATCCCAGGCTGACGGCTTTGACTTTGTTCTGGAGCGAGAACATTGTAAACAGTACTTTTAATACCGACATCTCCATAATATTTATAATAGTCATTACCAAA
>CADBRE010000002.1 GCA_902797005.1 uncultured Erysipelotrichaceae bacterium
AATCTTGCTTAAAAGTATAAAAGGTATAATACCGGGTCTTGCCTCTACATAAGTTAAGTAGAACTTACCTTTTGATTCATTATCTGTATCAACAACTATCCTGCTATCTAGCTTAAGCGGAGTGCCATAAGTATATATTTCATAATCTAATTTATAATTAAACAAGAATATAATTAAAGCCAAAACTAATAAAAAAACATAATTATTCTTTATAAAACTCTTAACTTTATCATATAATTTATTGTTATTCATCTAATCATTCACCGTTACTATTATAGCATAAGAAAGGAACAAATATGACTAAAAGAATTAAAAATATGTTCTTATATATACTATTTACTTTCATTATATATATCTTCTTATCAAATCCAAACATAATTATATTATCAATGAATTCAAGCGTTAATACATTTATTAATTCATTAGTGCCTTCTCTTTTGCCATTTTTAATACTTACAGATATTTTAAAAAACTATGGATATTTTAATTTTTTAGATAAGATTATTAGATTCAAATATTCATCTTTTTTTATTGTGAGTTTAATATCTGGACTACCCGCAAATGCTAATCTATTAAGAAACTATTTGAAGAACAACGAAATAAGTAAAGAAGATGCCGAGAAAATACTTTCTTGCTCATTCTTCCCAGGCCCTATGTTTGTTGTTGGTTTCGTAGGAACAACATTAATCAAAAACACAAAAATAGCTTTTATAATGCTTTTAATTATATATGCATCTAATCTTATTATGTTTTTATTTTATTATAAGACTTTAGATGCAAGTCAAAAAAGTATAATAAGAAAGAAAGAACCCTTTTTTACCTGTTTTAAAAAAAGCATTATATCTAATAGTAAAGTTATGTTAATGATATTAGGATGTCTATCTTTATTTAACATCCTAATAAGTATTTTAGGTTATTACTTTAATTTAAATGGAAATTTATTATCTATTATAAATGGATTTTTAGAAATTAGTAGTGGATTAAAAAGTATATCGTTTTCAAATATAAATACATATCTAAAATATGTATTTATGACAGTAACGCTTTCATTTTCTGGTATAAGTGTCCTATCTCAAGCTTTTAGTTTGTTAAATGAATATGAATTAAATATACTTTATATAATAAAACAAAAGATAATAATAGCTTTAATTAGTCTATTATTATCTCTACTTACTTTTTACTTACTATTTCAATAGGATATTCATTACCTTGCCTTATAGTCACTAATAATATTTGATTCCCTTCGGTATATACTATTGAAAATGGATAACCTGGAATAGCATTTCTAGAATATATAATATTCCCTTCATCATCTTTGTAATACAGAGTCTTTTTATCAGAAGATATTTCAAAAATCCTAACGCTTCCATCTTTAAGAACCATATTACAAGAAGTCTCTGTAGGTGAATTAACATTTGTACTACAATTTGATGAGCTAATTCCACCAGCTTCTTTTACATCTCTATTGATGTTTTCACTTATCAATGATGTATTTACAATTATCTGGTTATCAAAACTAGCATTTGATTCTTCAGATTTTATTATATTAAGAAAATTCATTACAAATAAGAGAACAACTGTAAGTAAAACTAAGCTTATAGTTAATTCTATTAATGTAAAACCTTTATGATCTAATTTCATTTAATCACCACCTAAAGAATTAGTGACATTTACATCAGGTAATTTATATTCAAGTGAAGCATATCTAGCTGTTTTTTCATTATTCTTAAACTGGACAATAAATAACTTTTTATAGTCATAAGTGCCATCGCTTTTTTTAATTTTTAAAGTTTTTAAGTATTCAATCAAACTATTATTTAAAGGTTCTGTGTAATCAACACTTACATTATTTGTAACTGTCTCACTACCTTCAAGTATTTCATTAATCGGTATCAAGTTTATATAAATCTTATCAATATTAAGCTCATTAAGAAGTTCAGCGCATCCTTCTTCCATGTTCCTTGTGCAATAATTCCTAGAATTGACATCAGTATCAATTATTATATATTCTTCTAAATCGGTTGATAATTCTTCTTTCATTGAGTTTAAAGCTATATCAGCTTTATATAAATCACTAATATTATCATAATTAACTCTTCTACTCAAGTTTGTTGAAAGAGATGCATATGTAGCATATAAACTAAGTACTCCTACTAATAAAACAACCAAAACAATAACGGTTTCTATAAATACAAATCCATTTCTTTTCATCTAGTCACCACCATGTAAGGATTGTTAGCAGTACCGTCTCCGCTTAGCCAAAGGGTTTCAGAGTCCAGAGAAAGAACTGGGCGTATAGAGAGAGATCTTATTCCTTCGGTATAATCGAGTAGTCCGTCGGTAACTTTAAAAATATATGTGTCTTCACTAGTTGAATAAGCTGGTGAAAGAGTCCACCACGAGCTAGCACTTATTGAATTACCTTCTTTATTTGCGTAAACCCAAAAGTTAGAATTAGATGAATTATAAAGTCCTCCAGCAAAAACAACTTCATCTGCTGTCATTAATGCTACTGGCGTATTTGATAAAATGCCATTTCCATATTCATAACTCTCACCTGTATATCTATCTGCGTTATCATTTCCGCCTACATACCAATTACCATATCCTTCATTTGTGGCTCCGCATGCATAAGAAGGTGCTTTGTTTGTTTTTAGTCTTCTATATGCCCCATTATATATAGTATATGAACCAAATGAACTTGTAGGGCTTGTAACGCTATTAGTACTTCTATCGTTACAATACACTGCTTTATTATCCAATAATTCTCTATAAAAAGAATCGGTAGTTTCAGGAAACTGTGCGGAATACCAAGAAGTAACAGCACTTTTTACACTATTACTTCCAGTTGTTCCTCTTATGGTTGAAAGATTAGTTTCTGCGCTTCCATATGTGTATCC
>CADBRE010000003.1 GCA_902797005.1 uncultured Erysipelotrichaceae bacterium
AGATGGTAGTTGAGGGACTTGATATAGTAGAAGAGTGTATCAAAGAGAATGTAGAAATACAATCGGTGTTTTACTCAGATGAAAACTTATCAGCAGAAGCACAATTATTACTAGAAAAATGCAAAAAGAAAGCCAAAAATAGTTATAAAATATCACTTAAAAGCTTTGAAAGTATTAGAGAAAAAGAAAATTCAGTACCTATAATACTTATTGTGTTATTTAAAGAACTTACATTAAATGAAATAGATACCACTAAACATAAATTAATACTTGTAAATGATGGAATAGAACTTCCCGGGAACTTAGGGACCATCTATAGAAGTGCTTATGCTGCAGGAGTTGATTTAATAATTAATGTAGATTGTATCACTAATATTTATAAGGAGAAGTTTCTTTTTAGTAGTAGAGGTACAGTCTTTAAAATACCTACAATCAATACAACTTATGAAAAAGCACAAAAAGCACTTCTAGATTTAAATTACGATATATTACTATGTGAACCAGAAAATGGAACAAGTTATAAGAATTATCAATATAAAGATAAATCTGCTATTGTGGTTGGAAGAGAAAGATTTGGAATTAATTCAAAATGGTTTAATGAAAAACATGAAAAGATATTTATACCTATGAAAGAAGATATTAACTCCATAAATGTTGGAGTTGCTGCGTCAATAATAATGTTTGATGCTGGTATTAAAAAGGGCAAAATATGAGATTATCCAAATATGTATTTAAAACAATTCATAAAAATAAATTAATATTATATAATTCTTACAATGACTCAATAGTTGAACTTGGAATAACTGATTTATTTAAAAAGAAAACAAAAACTTTCTTGCAGGAAAATGATTTTTATGATTATAATGATAAAGAAAAGTTAGAAGAATTCATTACCGAAAATGAAAATAATATTAGTGAGGAGTTAAGCTTAACAATAAGTTTCACTGAAAACTGCAATTTAGCATGTAAATATTGTTCACAGAACAATATGAAAAATTATGATTTTATAAACGAAGAAATAATAGACGAAATTGTTAAGTATGCTCAGATATGTATAGATAAATATAAATACAAAAGTTTAGCTATACACTTATTTGGCGGTGAGCCACTTCTTTCTAAATACCAAATATATCTATTGAAATATAAGATAGAAAAACTTAATGTTCCTGTTCATTATTTTACTGATACAAATGCTACTTTATTAGATGAAGAGTTTATAAAATCTTTTAACGACATCACTATTACTGTAACTCTATCTGACAAAGATGATCACGATTATTATAGAACATATAAAAATGACAAAGGATCATATGATGATATAATTGCAAACCTGGCAAAACTCAAGAATTGCATTGATGATAAACATAGAATAATAATTAGGTTTAATGCAAATCATAATAATGTAAAAAGTTTTGGTAATTTTGTAAAAACTATTAAAGGACTTGGATATGTAAATGAAATCTTTATAGCCAACACTATCAATTTTGATTACAATAAGAAGTTCAATTTATTATCTGATAAAAGATATAAGAAATGGTATAACAAGAAAGCTATCCCTTTACTAATGAAAGAAGGCTTTATAGTTGAAGAACCGTTTAAAAGTTACTATTGCAAAGGCTATGAAAGAAATTCAATTAAAATATATTCTAATGGAAATGTCAGTATGTGTAATGCTTTTGACTTAAATAATACAACGGGTAAACTTCGCGATATTTTAAATAATTATGAAAAAACTAAAGAAATTAATCTCCCATTTGCAAAGCAAAGAATATGGAATGAAAGAATTACTGATAAATGCATTGATTGCAAAGATATATTTTTGTGCAATGGCCAATATCATTGTAGAAAAGAAAATTACTGTAATTTTTCTGACTACGATGTGAAGACATTTCTTAAGCATAAATCGGTTGACACTAAATGATAAAAGTAGTATTATAATTACTGAAAGGAGAACTTTTATGAAAGTAATTAGAAATGGTGTAAAAAAAGGAAAAGTGGTGGCAGCAGGATGTGGTGCTGGTAAGGCAAATAGTAGCCATTGCTCTTCAAAAAAGACTAATTAACAAATATGAAAGCATTTAACATAAGTTAAATGCTTTTTATTAATTTAATAAGGTGCTTTATGGTGACAATAACAAGTGCAATTAAAGTGAATACTAGAGATAAAATTGAATCAACAAATATTTAGAAAGATTCTGTTAAATCTCCATAGGATAATAATCCGAAGCTTAGTAAAGAATTATTAGAAGCTTTAAAAGGCGAGCAAATAATACAAGAAAATAAAGAAGGCAAGAGAAAAGGCTATAATAATGTAAACGATATGATGAAAGTGATAATGGAAGATGATTGATTTAACGATTGGAAGCGTTTATCCTGTAGCATAAACGCTTTTGTTTTGGTATAATGTTTATGAAAGGTGAGTAGTTAGTATGATTGATGAGGAAAAATGGAATGAAGCAATAGATGTCAATATTACTGATGGTGAGGAGCCAAGTGATTTTTTAAAAGAATTAATTAAAGAGAACATTAAAGGTAATATTTCTAGTGAAGAAATAGTGGAAAAATTAAAGGAGTATTATGATGAAAGAAATAATTGATCCTTATATTGATAATAGATATTACATACTTAGAAATAAACTTGGAATTACCGATATTGATAAACTTAAAGTTGCAGAAAGTGATATAGTTATTACCAGAATAGCTGAAATATTTAAAACGCTTTATTTTGAACCCAGTAGTGAATATCTTAGAGAACTGCATAAATATCTTTTTGGAGATGTGTATGATTTTGCAGGAGAATACAGAACTATTCATGTTGAAAAGGCGGAAAGAGCACTAGCGTGGTTATCTGTTGATTATGATGAGCCGGAAGATATTAGTGACAATGTGGAAAAGGTTTTTGAGATTATAAGATCAACTGACTTTTATAGTTTAGATAAGGAAGAAAGAATTGACTATGTTACTAATGTTTTAGTTGACATATGGAAAACGCATCCTTTTAGAGAAGGTAATACAAGAACCGCTTTGGTATTTTTAAGGTGTTTTTTGAAGAGCTATGGTATAGAGTTTGATACTAATCTATTTAAAAGGCAAGGAACATATAAATATACTAGAGATGCATTGGTGGCGGCATCTTTTGAAGCTGATGATCTTGATGTTAAGAGAAATTATACATATATTAAAAGATTGATAAGAGATATTTTGGAAGAAGATTTAGAAAACAAAAAGAGAAAGTAGCTTGACTTAATGAGCTTACTTTTGTAAAATTATTTTAGAGTAAGAAGGGATAGTTATATGATATTTAGTTTATTAAGACTATGGGGTATTTTTGCATTGTTATCTTTGTCTTTTTCGTTATTTTTAAGCTTAACGAGTTTTAATATATTTAAAAACACAAGTAAAAAAGCTTTTCTATCATTCATACCAGTTTTGAATATGTTGGTTTTATTAGACATAGTTAAACTTAGTAGGTATAGCTTTATATTGCTTTTATTACCTGCAGTGAATATACTTATGATTTTCTATATTATGTATAGATTGAGTATAATATTTAATACTAATTTTTACTTCGCTTTAGGGCTAATTCTTTTGCCTGTTATATTTTTACCAATACTTAATTATAGCAAATTATGTAGTTTAAAAGATAAAGAGGAAAAAGTGGATTCCATAAGTTTAATGACAGATGAAGAGATAAATAGCATTAATGATAAAGAAGATACTTTAGTTGATAATGTGTTTAAAACTAAGATAGAAGTTAAAGAAGATGTCCCTTATTTTAAAGCTAATGCTGTTAAGTATAGAAATATGATGCTAGGTGATGAAAGCAAGGAAAAGACAAAGCAATTTGAACCTGTTGTTATAAATAGTATAAAGAACAATAAAATTATAGAAGAAGATGATTCTATAGAAATTGTAGAACTTTAACATTCTATATTTTTTCTTTATGAAAAATGTGGTAAAATTAATATGTAGTGTAAAGGAGAATTAGTTAATGAAAACAAGAATTATAAGTGCGATTATTGCTATTTTAATAGCTATTCCAGTGATATATTATGGGGGTGATCTGTTTGTTTTAATATGTAGTTTACTTGGTATTATTGGGTATTATGAGTTATTAAAGGCGAGAAAAGAGAAAAGAGATATACCTTTTTTTATAAAAGCTGTTGGTATGATTTTATTTGCTATAACTATAATGAATACTAATAATAGAATTATGTTTATGGATTATTTAATTCCATTAATTACATTTGTTCTTATTATACCTATAGTATTTTATAATAAAGATAAAAGGTATAATATAGAGGATGCTTTAGCAGTGATTGGAATGACTTTGTTTTTAGGACTGTCTTTTAATAAGTTTATATCTGTTAGAATAGATAATTTGTATTATTTCTTATATATCATTCTTGTACCAATTATTACTGATACATTTGCTTATTTTACTGGCGTCTTTTTTGGAAAACATAAAATGAGCCCGACTGTTTCACCTAATAAGACTTGGGAAGGATTTGCTGGAGGACTTACTTTTGGAACTATAATAAGTACAGTTTATTATATGTTATTAATTAATGAAGCTAACATAATTGTAGTGTTATTAATAAGTTTACTATTAAGTGTTACTGGACAAATAGGAGATTTAGTGTTTAGCTCGATTAAAAGATATTATGGTATTAAGGATTATGGAAATATAATGCCTGGACATGGTGGTGTTCTGGATAGATTAGATAGTGTATTATTTGTTAGCTTAGCATTTATGTTTTTATCAAGATTTATATAGGAGGAATGAATTATGAGTTTTATTATAACATTATTAATATTGATATTAGTTTTGGGGGGAATAGTTTTTATCCATGAACTAGGACATTTCTTGGCTGCTAAAAAGATAGGCGTATATGTTCATGAGTTTGCTGTAGGTATGGGCCCTGAGATATTTTCGTTTCATAGAAAGAATGATGAAACTAAATATAGTTTGAGAGCAATGCCGCTTGGTGGATATAATGCTTTAGCTAATGATATGGAAACAAGTAAAGGATTAAAGAAAGATCAAGTTTTAGAAAATAAAAGCTTTTTAGGTAGATTATTTGTGCTTATAATGGGTATTGTATTTAACTTTATTCTTGCACTTATACTTTTGTTCTTTAATGGTCTAATATATGGAAGTCCCACTACTGAACCTATTATAGGGTCTGTTTTGGATGAATCTGCTGCTCAAATGGGTGGGCTTGCCAGTGGGGATTTAATCCTCTCTGTAAATGGCAAGAAAGTAACAAGTTTTGATGAAGTTTTGCTTGAAACAAGATTTGGAGAGATTAAAGATGTATATACTTTTGTTGTTTTAAGAGGAAATACTGAAATATCTTTAAATATTAAACCTGATATTAAGGAAGTTGATGGTGAAAAGACTCCTTCATTTGGATTTACATCAAGCACTATAAGAGAGAGAGGGCTAATAAACGCAGTTAAATATAGCCTTGTACAAACATGGAAAACTACAAAAAGTGTATTTGAAATATTAGGAAAATTAGTAACTGGAAAAATAGGAGCTGGTAACTTAAGCGGGCCTATTGGAGTATTTTCGGTTATAGATAATGTTAAACAAAATGGAATAGAAAGTATTATTTATTTAATGGCTTATTTAAGTATAAATGTTGGAGTAATTAATTTGATACCTGTGCCTGTGTTTGATGGTGGAAGAATACTAATATTATTTATAGAGAAGATTAAAGGTAAAAAGGTAAATCCTAAACTAGATACTTATTTAAATACTGCTGGAACAGTGCTTTTAATACTTTTGATGATATATGTTACATTAAATGATATATTGAAACTATTTTAGGAGTTATTATGAAATATAAGGTTTTAATTGCTTTAAGCATTTTATTAGTAGTTGGGCTTGTGGCTTATGGAACGATTGGTTTTATAAACCTAAGAAGAGAATATATAAGTACTCATCCTACTGTAAAAACAGATGCAATATTAAATTATAAAGAGACAAAGCTTTATAGTCCTGTGCCAGTATTTAGCGATTTTGTGAGTGATAACACACTTTCAGGAGAAATTAAAATATATAAAGATAATCAACTTATAGATAGTGCGCTTCTATATGAGCTTGGAGAATATAAAGTAGAAATTAATATAAACGGAAAGAATTATGTATCTAGATTGCTTGTTACAGAATAAAATGTACTTTAATATGCACTAGCAAACAAAATTTGCTCTTGCATATTTTTTTATGTCCTTTTATAATTATATTATAAAGTAGGAGAGAGTAGTAATGAATAGTTTTAAAAAGAACAAAGAAGTTATTTGTGTTTGCAAAAATTATTATAAAATAGTAAATGCTGATATATATGATAAAGTATCAATTAATATAATTAGATTATATACAGACTATATATTTAGTTTAGATATTATAACTAAGAGAGAAAGAGAAAAACTTGCACTTATAGATAATATTATGTATAGATATGTATCTGATAATAGATTCAAAAAAGAAATGATAAGTAAACTTTCTATGTTAAAAGTATCAGGTAGAGTTAATAATATAGTAGAATATGTGATGAACAAATTAATAGAGTATTTTGAAGATTATAAAGATACTTATACTAGAAATATATATATACCAAGATGGATATAATAAAGGTGCACTAATTAATGGTGCACCTTTTATTGTAAAAGTTTTTTTCGTGTGGTAAAATTAGATGGAAAGAAGGAATATATGCTATGAAAGAAAAGATATTAGAAATAATTAAACCTGTATTTGAAAAATTAAATATAATTGAGTTTTTAGCTCTTTCTGAAAGTGATAAAGCTGATTATCAAATAAACTCTTCTTTTGCTATTGCTAAAGAGAAAAAAGTTGCGCCTTTTGTAGTAGCTGAGGAGATAGTTAATGAAATTAAAAATCTTGATTTATTTGGTGACTATATTAAAGATGTAGAAGCAGTTAATCCTGGTTTTATTAATATTAATGTTTCTGATAAATTAATTAACTTATTTATTAGGGATTATATTGATAATGGTTTTATTAAAAAGACTGATTCTAAAGAAGTTTACTTTTTAGATTATGGTGGGCCAAATATTGCTAAGCCTTTACATATCGGGCATTTAAGACCTGCAATTATTGGAGAAAGTTATAAAAGAATATTAAATGCAAAAGGATATAAAACTGTAAGCGATGCTCATTTTGGAGATTTTGGTCTTCAAATTGGTGAAGTTATTTATGGAATAATTAGTGAGAATAAGTCAGTAGATGATATAACTCTTGATTATTTAAATTATATATATCCTCATATGAGTAAGCTTTGTAAGGAAGATGAAGATGTGCTAAAGGCATGTAAAAAAGCAACTTATGATTTTCAACAAGGCAATCCTTATTATCTTGAACTTTATAAAAAGATTAAAGAAGTTAGTTTACAAGATATTAAAAGATTATATAATTATCTTGATGTTGATTTTGATTTGTGGTTAGGAGAAAGTGATTCTAGAGATTACTTTAGTGTTATGTTTGATTCTTTAGAGAGTAAGAACTTACTTGAAGAAGATAACGGTGAGAAAATTGTCAGAGTTAAAAGAGAAGATGACAATAAGGAAGTTCCACCAGTAAGACTTGTTAATAATGAGGGTGGAGTAGGATATGCTACTACCGATATTGCAACAATACTTAAAAGAAGAGATGAATATAATCCTGATCATATATATTATTTTGCTGATTCTAGACAAGCACTTCATTTTGAAGGAGTATTTAGAGTGTCTAAAATGCTTGGGGTTGATGCTGATTTAAAGTTATGCCCATTTGGTACTATTAATGGAAGCGATGGAAAACCATTTAAAACAAGAAGCGGAGATGCTGTTTCTTTAAATGAAATAATTGATATGGTAAGAGATGGATTCTTAGCTAAAAGAGAAGAAAACAAGAATATGTCAAAAGATGATTTAGAAAAACAAGTTAATGCTATTATTAAATATGCTGATCTTCAGAATAATAGGGAAAAGAATTATAATTTTGATATTGCTAAGTTTAGTGAAGTTAGTGGTAAAACGGGTCCATACATACTTTACAGTGCTATTCGTATTAGAAAGATACTTGAAAGTAATACGTTTAACAGTGATATCACAGATAATATATATAATGATACCGATAGAGAATTAAGGAAGAAGATACTTGAATTAAATAAAGTATTAGATAGGGCTGTGGCTGATGCCTTACCTAGCTGTGTTGCAGAGTATTTATATGACTTATGTAATATAACAAATACTTTTTATCAAAATATAAATATAAGCAAAGAAGAGAACCCTGTAGCTAAAAACGATTATTTAAATGTGCTTTCTTTAACTTATAAAATAATGGAAAGTTGTTTAAAAATGTTAGCAATTAAAATACCAAGTGAAATGTAAACACTTGGTATTTTTTCTACTTTTTTGAAAAATGCTAGACTTTTACCGTTTAAAAGAGTAGAATTAATTATGTAATTGTCCTCGTAGCTCAGCTGGAAGAGCGTGCGCCTCCTAAGCGTAAGGTCGGTGGTTCAAGCCCACTCGTGGACGCCAGATGAAATTATATGTCTTGAAATCATAAGGGTTTCAAGGCATTTTTTAGTTTTTAAAAAGTGATATAAAGTGATACAACATGATTTGGCATAATATTTGTTGCGTCACTTTTTACGGCACCACTACAAGATAACTTAACTATCGGTAAAACAAGGGATAAAACACCATCTTAAAAGGACTGCACTTTAAAAAAGTGTCATAAATGGAGAAAGATGGAAAAGTTAAACGAGTTAAAGGATTTAAACTTCTATTTTACGGATGATATGATACAGAGTTTTGGGAACACTAATTTCAGATAAAGAAGCTCAAATAGTAAAAAAATTAGAGCCAAATAAAACATATAAATTAGGGGATATTTTCAAGCATGATTTATTATTTCAAACTTATCCAGGACTAGAAAACCTAAGAGTTAAAACAATTGATATTGATGATTCGCTTGCATATGGTGCTTATATACCGTTTAAACTTTTACCAAATAACACATTAAATAAATCATTATATTGAAGGTTATGAAAGATTTAACAAAAATAGTCGAGGCACTGATAATGAATTAATGTCTATTGATGATTATAGAAACAATTTAGGTGAGATTATTTCTAACGAAACTAAAATATTAGCTGATTTGACACTAGAACAATTAGATAATATAATATTACCAAAGCAAGCAAAAGCAAATCCTAGATATGCAGATATAGAAAAAGCTTTAAAATTATCAAATAAGATTGATAGATTAAATGGAGGTCAAAATGTTAGTAAGTAGATTGGTGAAAATATATTATCAAACAAAACACAAGTGGCTCAGAAAAATAATAAGAAAAATAGTATTCATAGCAGAATAGAGAATGTTTTTAAAGACATAAGTAATCAAGAACTAGACAATAGTTTTTTTTCTTTGGACAAAAATTCTTATAGAGGAAGCCATCAAATTAGAAATGCAAAAAATACTGTGGAATTAAATATAAATGATATTCAAAATAAAGTTATAGATGCTAATGGCGGATTATCTAAGCAAGATTACACTTATTTAAGTAAACTTAAGAGGTGTAGATAATGAATAGTGATGTTAAAAATCCTACTGAAATATAGAAATAATTTAGGAGAGGTTATTTCAAATGAAACTAAGATTTTGTCTGATTTGACACAAGAGCAGCTTGATAGTATAATATTGCCAATACAAGCAAAAGCAAATCCAAGATGTGAAAATATAAAGGATGCTTTAAGGTTGGTAGAAAAAATTGATAAACAAAAAGGAGAGTATGATGCTTTCAGGAATAACAGATAAGTTAGTGGAATTGAAGAAAAAAACCAAACACAAATGGCTAAAGAGACTTCTAAGCCTAATAGTATCAGAAATACACTAAATGATATTGAAACAAATATATCAGATGTATCGGAAAATACGAATGTGGATTCTAACTATGATACATGGAACGGATTAGGAACTATTAATAATAGTTCTTTTTCTTTGGACAAACATTCTTATAGAGGAAGTCATCAAATTGAAAATGTAAAAAGTACTGTGGACTTAGATACGAATGAAAATGTAAAAATATATAGGGCTGTACCAGTTAATGAACTAAACAATGGTGACTGGGTTACAACAGATAAAACATATGCAAAAAATGTCGCAAATGAAAATGGTGGCAAAGTATGTGAATATGAGGTTAAGGCAAATCAATTATACTATCCTGATAATGTTAAAGAACTCCCTACATTACATTAATTATTCTCCTTTTCTACCTCTCAATTTACATCTCAATTTTCAATAAACAACAATTTTTTGTTGTCTTTTTTTATTAATAATTGTTTATTTTTGTGTTATTTTGTAGTATGATGTTCTTACAAGAAATGTATTTGTTCTCCCGCTCGGGGACGCCATTTTCTGTATTATTGTCTTAGTAACTCAGTGAATAGAGTATCCCTCTCCGAAAGGGAAAGCCGCCGGTTTGATTCCGGCCTAAGACGCCATTTAAGGAGTTTATATGAACGAAGAATTAATAGATCATACTAATAATCCTAGAAATGTAGGTATAATAGATAATCCGACTTGTTCTGTTGCATTTGGTAATTTAAAATGTGAGGAAGTCATAAAGTTTTATATAAAAGTTGAAGAGAATATATGTAAAGATATTAAGTATGAATATTTTGGATGCGGTATATCTTTACCTTATACATCTATTGTTAGTGAATATATTAAGGGTAAGCATATCGATGATGTACGAAAACTAGTTAAATCTAACAAAATTGAAAGTATGATTAATGAACTTAAAACAAGGCCTTGCTCAGTTATAACTGCTGACGCTTTAAAAGAGTTAATGAATAAACTTGATGAGATTATTTAATTATAATAATATTTTGAAAAAATAGTAAAAAAAGAGTTGACAATGTACATTTTTTTGGTACAATATAAATCAAGGTGAGGGAAAAATGGGAAGACCAAAGAAAGAAATAGTTGAAAAGACTGAGGAACAAATTAAACATGATGAAAAATTGAAAGAATTAGAGCTTGAAGTAATAAGACAAATAGTACAAGCTAGAAAGAGCCAAAAGCTATCTCAAAGAGTAGTTGGAGAACGTGCTGGTATTATAAGAGAAACTGTTGCTAAAATAGAAAATAATTTAAATAGTCCTCAAATAAATACACTTATTAGACTTCTTGAACCTATTGGTTACACTCTAGGAGTAGTGCCTCTAGTAAAAGAAGAGGAAGATGAAAAAGTAACTGAATAAAGGCATTTTACTGCCTTTTTAGTTTGCATTTGTGTTATAATATATTTGTGATGAAATTATGACAGTAATAATTGAAGACGAAGAATATGAAGTAGTAATAGAAAAAAAGAGAATAAAGAACACTTATATAAGGGTTAAACCTGATTTAAAGATATATGTAAGTACTAGTGTATTTTCTAGTGAAAAACACGTTAAAGAATTAATAGAAAACAATATTAAATCAGTAATAAAGATGATAAATGCTCAGAAGAAAAGAATAGACAAAGAAGAAAGATTCTTTTATTTAGGTAAAGAATATAAAGTAGTAATAACTAATGTAGTAAAGAAAATTACTTTTGATGAAGATTATGTTTATGTGCCTAAGAAAAGTGATTTAGAAAAGTTTTTGATAAAAGAAGCTAAAGACTTTCTTCCAAAAGAACTCGATAGGATTTATAACATAATGAACAATCCTAAAATACCATATCCTAAAGTTAATATAAAAAAGATGACTAGAAAATGGGGATATAATAGGAGAAGTGATAATTTAGTTACTTTAAATAGGGAACTTATAAAGTACGATATAGATGATATTGATTATGTAATCGTGCATGAGTTATGCCACTTTCTTCACTTTAATCATTCCAAAGCTTTTTGGGATGCAGTGGAGTACTATAAACCAGATTATAAGAAGAATAAGAAGAATTTGAAGGAGTAAATATGATAGATTCAGTAAATAATGAAAAGATAGTTTATTTTAGAAAATTAAGAGAAGCTAAGTATATTAAAGAAGAAGGAAAGTATATTGTTGAAACTGAGCATTTGGTTAATGAAGCTTATAATGCTGGTATTTTAGAAAGTTTAATAATTGAAAATAGTACTGATTTTGATTTAGATGTTCCTAAAACTATAGTTTCTAGAAAATGTATGGAAAAGATAAGTTTACTTAAAAATGCACCTAGTGTTATGGGTGTTGTTAAACTAAAAGAAAATAATACTATCAAAGGAAAGAAAATTGTAATTTTAGATAATGTGCAAGATCCAGGTAATGTTGGTACTATTATAAGAAGTAGTTTAGCTTTTAATGTAGATACAGTAGTTTTATCTAAAGACAGTGTTAATGTATTTAATGACAAACTAATAAGAAGCAGTGAAGGCACTATATTTAATGTTAATATAGTTGTTATGGATACTTTAGAAGCAATAAACACTTTGCACGAAATGAAAATTGATGTTTACTATGCTGATATGTACGGAGAAAAAGAAGTTTCAGAAATTAAGCCAGAGAGATATGCTTTAGTTTTAGGTAGTGAAGGTAAAGGCATAAGTAAAGCTGTAAAAGAAATGGCTGACAAAGGTGTTAAGCTACAAATGAACAGTAAGTGTGAAAGCCTAAATGTTGCAGTAGCAGGAAGCATAATCATGCATGCTTGGAGGTAGTTATGAAACTAATTTATATTGGAAAACTAGTTAATACTCATGGGCTTAAAGGTGAAGTTAGAATAATAAGTGATTTTGAATACAAAGAAAAGTTGTTTATTAAAGGTATTCACTTATATATTGGAAAAGATAAGGAAGAAGTTACAATTGAAAGTTATAGACCTCATAAGATGTTTGATATGTGCACTTTTAAAGAATATGGCTATATTAATGATGTACTAAAGTTTAAAGGCCAAAATGTCTATGCCAATAGAGAAGAACTTGAGCTTAATTCAAATGAACTACTTGATAGTGATTACATATCATTAAGATGCATTTACAAAGAAAAAACAATTGGGTATATAGAAGAAGTTATCGATAACAATGGATATAAATTATTCAATATTAATGGCAAATATATTCCTAAAAATGAAAACTTTATTGAAAAAATTGATTTGGAAAATAAAACAATATATCTAAAGAATTTGGAGGGGTTAATATGAAAATAAGTATTCTTACACTTTTTCCTAATATGTTTGATGGAATATTTACCGAATCTATCTTAAAACGTGCGATTGAAAATGAAAGAATCGAAATTGAGCTTATTAATTTCAGAGATTATACATTAGATCCTCATAACAAAGTTGATGATGCACCATTTGGTGGTGGAGCAGGTATGGTTCTAATGTGTCAGCCAATATTTGATGCAGTAGATGCTATAAGAACTCCTGAATCTAAAGTTATTCTTTTAACTCCTGCAGGTAAAGTTTATAATCAAAAAACAGCTTATGAATTAAGAAATGAAAAGCATTTAATAATTATATGTGGACATTACGAGGGATTTGATGATAGAATAAGAACTATAGCTGATTTAGAACTATCTATAGGTGATTATGTATTAACCGGAGGAGAAGTGCCAGCAATGGTTCTAGTTGATTCAATAACTAGGTTGTTGCCTGGTGTTATTAGGGAAGAAAGTTACACTGAAGACTCTTTTACAGCTAATACTCTTGACTATCCTGTATATACTCATCCTAGAAACTTTAGAGGTATGGAAGTTCCTGAAATACTACTTTCTGGAGATCATAAGAAAATAGAAGAGTATAGAAGAGAAGAAGCTATTAAAAGAACGATAGAGGTTAGGCCAGATTTATTAAAGTAGGTGAATGTAATGTATTACTTAAAAAGAAAAATGAAAAAAGGCTTCGTCAAGAATGTTTTCAATTTTGAGGGGTTGGAAATCAAGCCCAAATCTAAAAGACATGAGAATATCAAAAAGGTTACTATAATTGATAAGAAATTGAAAAATAATTATAGTATTAAACAAATGGATAAGCATTTAAAGAAAATCTATGATAAAATATTTGCATTTCTAACTAGTGATGATGATTCAGAAAATGGAATCAAAATATGCTTGGGTGAAATTGAAAAATGTAAAAGCGCTTTATTTAACAAGTATAAAGAGGCTCTTCAAAATAAAAAATATAAAGAATATTTAGCTAAAATAGCACTTATAGAAACTGAGTTTCGGGATAAGTATTATGAAAGAGAATATTATGCTAATATAATTAAGAATATGTATAAAGATTTAGGAACTATGGAAGAAGAGGAAATCAAAGGAAAAAGTAGGTAAAAACTTTACTTTATAAATATTTTTGGTATAGTTTATTCATCTTGATAATATGTTAGTTTAATTATTAAAATCCTCACAAATGTTATCAAATCGCTTGACAAAAATGAATATTCAGAGTAGTATATTATTCAAGAAAACCAATTGTGACCCGTTGGGGTTGCAGTCGGTTTTTTTATTTTCTTTTAAAAATTTTGATCAATTCATTACCTTCTTTAATTACTATCACATTTATCCATTCTCTACCTTTAGTTATGTAAATCCTTTTAACTTGATCAATGATATTATCAATATTTAATGGGCAATGCGATATGTCGATAATAAAATTGTTTGATTGTCCTTTACAGGGCTTAATAATATAATCAACAACTCTTTTGCCTGAGCCTCTAATGTTTTTTAAATCATAAAACTCATTATTAAATAAATAATCAGTTGTTTTAATCCCTTTAGGATAATTAATTGAAGGTGGCATATAGACAGTACCACCAAACATTTTTGCCAACCACTTAGCGGTAACTATTTCTTCTTTATTATGTTTAAAAACTACATTTTTATTGTCTATATAATATTCATTTCCATCATCATCAATAAATATATTACTATATTCAATTCTGCATATATCGGATTTAGAACAGGTTAACCATTCGTTAGTAATATCTTCATAAGCTTCTTCTGTTTTAATCATGTTTTCTCCTTCCAATTTTTAATTTTGTATTACCCATAATAAAGCAGAAAGAAACATCGCACATTGATGTTTCCTCATAACCTTAAAAATACAAGTATTAATATACATCAAATCATTATTAATAGCAAGTATTTATTCAAATTGTACTTGCTTTTATAAAAATTTTATTGTATATTTAATTTGAAAGTAGGTGGGTTTAATGATAATAAACGGAAAAGAAATAAAGATAAATAGGGGTAATGCAATTGTTTCTGAAACTGATGAAGCATATTGTACTTTGGTTAAAAAGATATTAGAAGAAGGCGTTCGAACTCATAACAGAACTGGAATAGACACTATTGCAATTGCTGGGTGGAATTATAAGTTTGATTTGAGCAAAGGATTTCCTATAGCTGAAACTAAAGATGTTAAAGCCAAGAACTTTACTTCTGAAATACAATGGATACATCAAGTGCAATCAAATGAAGTTAAATGGCTAACTGATAGACATAATCATACATGGGATTTGTGGGTTGTGGATGAAGATGGTATATACAGGATTTATGAGCAAGGAGAAAATGCAGTTAATGATCCAGAAAGATTAGTTCCTTTAATGAGGCAAGTAAATAATCCAATAACTGGTGACATTGAGAAAGTTCCTGTTTTGGATGATTCTGGAAAGCAAGTAATGGTACAATCTAAGGATATTATGGACAAAAAAGACAATCCTCGTACATTAAAAGAAGCTATTTGGTTTGGAAAACAATATGCTGGGACTATCGGAGAAGCATATGGTTTTATTAATGGCACATATAAAAGACCACAATATGTTGAATATAAACTAAAAACAGACCCTAGTGATAGAAGAATGAATATCAGTTTATGGCAAGATGCTCATATTAAAAATGCTGTACTACCTAGCTGTGTATGGTCAAGTGAATATAAAACAACACCGGATGGAAAGCTTCATTCATATGTTCATCAAAGAAGCGCTGATGTTCCTCTAGGTCTTCCATTTAACATTTCGCAATATGCTGTTTTACTTTCAATGTTTGCTAAAGCCACTGGATTTGAAGTAGGAACTATGAGCTGGAGTATAATGGATGCACATATATATATAAATCAGCTTGAAGGTATTAAAAAGCAACTAAAAAGATATGAATATATGCAAATGTATTCTAATATTATTAGAAACTCTAGTGATGAAGAGGTAGAGCATCTATATAATAAAAATAATGAATTATTTATTAAGTTAAACGACAGAGTTAAAGCATTGCTAGGAGATAGTTATGATAAACTAACTATGACTAAAAGAATTAATTTAACTAAATTATTTGATAGTGCACTTGGAAAAGATTATGAAGACGCTTTTGAAAGAAAAGTATCTTTAGAGCATTTGCTAACTAGAGAAACTCCAGTATTAGAACTTGCTAATCATAATAGTATATTTGATTATTCAACTGAATATGTTAAGAAGGGTGATCTATATTTACAAGAAAATCCTATAGGTAATAGGGATATTGTTCTTAAGAAATATCATCCTACACCATTTATTAGCATGCCAATCGCTCAGTAAAAGTGAAAATGTCTCTAAAACGCTTGCTTTTGGAATAAGATTATGATAGAATTATTCTTGCTTAATCCGCTGCAAGAGATATGTTGCATGATTAAAATATGCACTAAAGAAGGAGATGTAGAATATGAATTTAATCGACAAGATTAATGCAAAGCAAATTAATCCTAACGTTCCTGAGTTTAGAGTAGGAGATACTGTTAGAGTAGACGTTAAGATTAAAGAGGGAAAAAGAGAAAGAATCCAAGCTTTTGAAGGCGTAGTAACTGCTAGAAAAGGTGGAAGCGTTTCTGAAACTTTCACAGTTAGAAAGAAAAGTGGAAATGTTGGAGTAAACAGAGTATTCCCAGTTAATAGTCCTTTAATCGAAAAGATTACTGTTGTTAAGAAAGGTAAAGTTAGAAGAGCTAAACTTAACTTCTTAAAAGGAATTAAAGGTACATTTAAAATCAAAGAAAGAAATTAATTTTTCTAGGGGCATTACAAATGCTCCTTTTTCTATATAAAGGAGACTTATGAAAAGATATAAAAAGGTTAAAATAGCAAGTATATTTGGTATAGTTGGGAACTTGCTCTTATTTATTTTTAAATTAGTGGTTAGCTTAATGAGTAAAAGTGAGGCTATGATGGCTGATACATTTAATAGTGGTGGAGATATAGCTTCTTCTATAATAACTTATATAGGTAATAAAATCGCTTCTGTTCCATCCGATGAAGATCATAATCTAGGCCATGGGAAAGCGGAGTACATCTATTCAATGCTAATAAGTTTAATAATGATATTAGTGTCATTAACTATAGTTCGCTCGTCTGTTTCTTCTATAATTAGTAAAAGGACATACACTTTTTCAATCTATTTAATTATAGTGTGTATTATTACTATTATAACTAAACTGGTATTATATATATACACTAATAAAATTGCTAAAGAAGAGAACAATTTACTAATGGAAGCTAATTCAAAAGATCATAGGAATGATATACTTTTAACTCTTCTCAACTTAATTTCAGTTATATTTGCTAAACACAATATTTTTTATTTAGATGGAATTATTGGATTATTTATTTCTATATGGATTATTGTCTCATCAATCAAAATATTTAAGCAGAGTTATGATGTTTTAATGGATAAAACTATATCTGAAGAGACTAGGAATAAAGTGTTAGAGATTGTTAATAATTATGAAGAGATAGTAAAAGTTCAACATTTTAATGCTACACCAGTAGGCTATAGGTATCAGATATCTTTAACAATATTCATTGATGGTAATATGTCCACTTATGAATCGCATGAAGTGGCTGATAAATTAGAGAAGGAAATAATAGAAAAAATAGATGAAATATATTTAGCTGTTATACATGTTAATCCTATATAGATAATGTTTTAACAAATATATCTTATATTTGGCTTATTTTTGCTTGAGTATAATGTAAAAATATGTTATTATTTAATTAGGGAGGATCTGGAAGTGATTTACGTATTATATGGCAATGGAGATATTAAAAAAGCTTTTTATGATTTAGTTGGGGAGAGTAAAAAGTTGAATGATGAATCTGATTGGATGTATGATTCAGAATGTTTTAATATTTTAGACCTTGATAATTGCCTAGTAGAGGATGTCATTGCTGAAGCTAGTTATGGTGATTTGTTCGGAAACGAGAAGATAGTTCTTGTTAAGAATTGTACATTTCTAACTGGTAAATCAAGTTTAAAGGATACCTCCCTTAATAATTACATAGAGAATCCAAATCCTAATACTATGCTAATATTAAGTGTTAATAGTGAAAAACTTGATGAAAGAAAGAAGATTGTACAGCTATTAAGGGAGAAAGCTGAAGTAATCGAGGTAAAACCTATTGATTCAAAAAATATTAATGGATATATTAAGGATTTTTTTAATGAGAGAAACTATAAGATTGATTATAACGCTATTAATGAAATAGCTTTAAGAATAAATGATAATACTATATTAATTGATAATGAACTTGAAAAACTACTTCTATATAAACTTGAAGATAAGACTATAACTTTAGATGATGTTAAGAAAGTTCTAGTACAATATGATGCTGATGATAAGATATTTAAGTTAGTGGATGCAACTTTAAAGAAGGATAAAGCTCTTACCTTTAAACTTTATAAAGAGTTGATTGACGCTAGGGAAGAGCCTACTGTTATTATAAGTTTAATTGCTTCGCAACTTAGACTAATTTTGCAAGCTAGTATTCTTAGTAAAGACGGATTTAATGAAAAAGATATTGCTTCTAAACTAAAAGAGCATCCTTATAGAGTTAAATTAGCTTTAGAGAGCTATAGGAGAACTAATAAAAATGAACTGTTAAATAATCTAATTGAGCTATCAGATTTAGATTATAAAATTAAAAAAGGGGATATTGATAAGGTTAGAGGACTTGAAACTTTTTTACTTTCAATTTAGTTTGTACATAGTAAAATACTTTAGTAAAAAAAGGTAAAAAAAATTATAATTTTTGCTAGACAACTTAGTGTTTTGTAATTATAATAAATAGACATATGGGAGGCGAAACTTATGAAAATTAACTTACCTGTGATACTTCTTAAAGGTTTGGTCTTACTCCCTTTTTCGGAAGCTAGAATTGAGCTTAATAATGATATAACTAAAACTGTAATAAATCTATCAAAAGATAAATATGATAACAAAGTATTAATAATCTCACCATTAGAATCTTTGGAAGAAGCACCAGATACTTCTGATCTTCCAAAGTGTGGCGTTGTTGCTACTATAAATAACAGAATTGATTTACCGAATGGACTTACTCGCATAGTATTATCTGGTGAATCAAGGGTTAAAGTATTAAATTATAAAAATATAACAAATAACAAAAATGTTTTGGAAGCTGAGGTTGTTCCTTTTCCTAAATTTGACTATAATCCTACAGTTGAAACAGCGCTTTTTAGAAAGCTAATGGAGCTATTAGAAATATATATAAGTAAAAATACATTTATTTCTAATTCAATTATTAGTCAGATAAGAAATATTGATAAACTAGATAAGTTAACAGATTATATTGCTAATTTTATGCCTCTTACTTTAGACAAAAAAACTGCTTTAATGATTGAAAACAATAGAATTATAAGGGCTAAATATTTAATAAATGAATTAAATGTTGAAATTGCTGTTTTGGATTTAGAAAATAAAATAGAGAGTAATTTAAAACACGATTTAGATGATATGCAAAAGGATATGATTTTAAGAGAAAAGATTAAAGTCATAAAAGAAGAACTTGGAGAAAAGGATTCTAAAAGTGAATATATAAATTATGTAAATGATAAACTTAATACAAATAATTATCCTTTCAATATTGTTAGTAGAATTAAAAATGAACTTGATAGATTTGAAATTACTAATGACAGTAGTCCAGAAATATCTACAATTAGAAGTTATATTGATACTGTTCTGTCTTTACCTTATGGGGAGTCAAAGAGAGAAATGCCAACTCTTCAAAATGTCAAAGCATCACTTGAATCATCCCATTACGGATTAGAGGATGTTAAAACAAGAATACTAGAATATGTTGCTGTTTCTTTGAATAAAAATTCAAATTCGCCTGTTATCTGTTTAGTTGGGCCTCCTGGAGTAGGTAAAACTACACTTGCTGAATCAATAGCGAATGCACTTAATAAAGGCTTTGCAAAAATCAGCTTAGGCGGAATGAATGATCCTGCAGAGCTTACCGGACACAGAAAAACCTATATTGGTAGTGAACCAGGTAAAATAATTAATTCAGTTATTAAAAGCAAGAGTTTTAATGGAGTTATTTTGCTTGATGAAATAGATAAAGTATCTGCTGATTATAAAGGTGATCCAGTAAGCGTACTACTTGATTTACTTGATAAAAATCAATCTAAAGCTTTTGTAGATAATTATGTTGAAGAATCTGTAGATTTAAGTAAAATCACTTTTATTCTAACAGCTAATGATGCATCTTTAATTCCGCCAGTCCTTTTAGATAGACTAGAGATTATTGAACTTTCTTCGTATTTGACTTTTGAAAAAGAGTCTATTGCAAATAATTTCTTAATTAAAAATGCTATTAGAAATGCTGGATTAAAAGATAAGAGTATCATCTTTGAAAAGAATGCTATTAAATACATTATAGAAAGATATACTAAAGAAGCTGGCGTTCGTGATTTGGATAGATTAAT
>CADBRE010000004.1 GCA_902797005.1 uncultured Erysipelotrichaceae bacterium
ATTAGCTTTTACTCCACTCCAGTTATAAGGAATAGATGCATTAAATACTTTATTTAAACTTATAGTTCTAAAATATAATCCAAACTCGCCACCACCTGAACTACCAGTAATAAATCCAGGCGGACAAATGTGATGACCATCTTCACAATCATAATTCATAACTTCACTTATAACATTATATGTACAAGTATAAGTTCTTTCTTTATTTTCTATATCATTATAATATATAGCTGTTACAACCTTATCATCTGTTGTTTTTTGTTTATCAACCGGATAAACATGAGTGCCTAATTCTAAACGATTATCTCCTCCAGAAGAATTAACTATATTACCTGTATAAACATTAGCAGAAAATGGTGTGTTTTGATAATAAATTGCTTCAGTTGTTAATTTAACATTGACAACTTTGTTTGCAGGAACAGTAACTTTAGTTAAACTACACTTAGCGTTTGTTTCACTTCCATCACACACCCATTTAGAAACAGTATCAGTCTTAGATGTAGCACTTAGAGAAGACATTTCACTCTTACAAGATGAACAATATGAACTAATATCATCCTTATCTCCATACTTAATATCTAGTGAATACTTATTTCCAGAATTTAATAGCAATTCTCCTTCAGTATTAATTAAGTTATTATAACTTTCCTCATAATTAATATCTAGTTTATTATTATTTATATACTTACTAACTTCTTCTATAACACTAGACAATTGATTAGACATATTACAATTATTAATCATTGTTAAAAGCATTTCAACTCTTCTAACAGCAGCATCATACTCAGTTTTTTGAGTTCCCATTGTTGGATGTCCACCATTAATTACACTGTCATGACATCCAGAGCAATCACGATTACAAGTTACTGTACAAGAAGACTTACCTGACGCGTCAATTACTTCGCGAGAACCATCACTATTAGTTTGTCTATATTTAGCATCATTCCAAGTGTAATATGTACAAGATACATTTGTAGTGCTGCATCCACTGCCTTCACTTCCACTAAAATTAGTACAATGTGCTTCATCGCTATAATACTCTTCACAGTTACTATCACCTGACAATCTTTTCCTGCAGCTTCCATCTGTATTATAAATAGCGCATTTATATGTTTTACATTGATAAGAAAGACATTTTCTAGTACATTTATCAGCTGTCACAGCATTACAAGTCGCACTTTCAGTAATAGGATTACTAGTATGATTAACTTGTGACTCTATAGATTTATAAGCATTCCATTTAACTCTTACATTATCATATGCATTCATAAAATCCGTTTTCCATTTATCATAATCTATATCAGAAGCACATTCTTTAGTAACTTTAACAACAGTGCTCAAATATTGTTTATTAGGATCTGTATGATCGGCATAAGTACTCCAAACATCATACTGAAAATATCTTCCAGATAATGCTTCAGCTTTACCCATAAATGTATAAGTATAACTATTTCTACAATAAATATCACAGTACTGATTACCTAAATTAGTTTTATATTTATCTTTAGTGATATTATTGTCAAGTATTGTACACATCATTGGATCTTCAATCTTACCTGTTGTTTCACTTCCGTTTGGTCCACAAGTATCGGGCACTTCAACTATAGGATTTGTAGAACATGCATTTAAACATTTTTTATTATAGACTGACTCTGTAACCTCTTCCCCATCCGGGCCATAATACTTGTCTCCAACTTTTTTACATGCCCTTGTACTTACATAAGAATCTAAAGATATTCTAATAGATTGACTTGCTGTAGTATCAAAAACAAACATATCTTGATAAGTATTAGGATTGACTGATGAAACATATAGTCCCATTTGACTTATAACCTCTTCACTAGAACTAAAGAAAATATTTGCATAAATGTTTTTTATATTTCCTTTTGTATTTCTAATATCAAACTTTATACAATTGCTAGAACCACAGTTAGTTCTTGAAACATTTTCTGCTGAATAGCCACCAGATAACTCAACCCTGTTGATTGAGAAATTAGCGCTTATAGTTACACTTAAAATATCACTGCTAGAATCATATGAAGTTGAATCAAGTTTTGCACTTGGGCTCCAGAAAGTAAATCCACTTCTAACTTCATTAAATATGCTTATAGCATTTCTTAAAGCGGTTAACTCGCTTCCACTCGCATAAAGAATACCATTACCGATTGAAGCATTTGAACCACTATAATTAATAGTTGTAACTGCGTTCGCCGTTTGCCAAAATAAACTTTTTATATCGTATTTGATTCCAGTACTAGGATCCCAATGTCCTTCTGTAGCATTATTTGAATAAGCAGACCAAAGTCTTAAAGCTGTCTGAGTTGTTAAATAATCATTACCGTAGTCCTTACTTTTAATAACAGTTGCAGCTAATCCACAATAATAGTTTTGATTACTTCTTGTACAATTTTGAATGTTTGATGTATAGTCTTCACTTTTTACATAAGTTTGGTTTGAAAAAGCTTTACCGGGATGTAAGCAGTAAGCATCAGACCCGTTACTTGTTTTAAAAACATTTTGTTCTATTGCCTTCTCTCCTTCTTGAGATGGAAAAGAGCAATAGAACCTTTTGTAATTTGATTTTATGTATGGTTTACCTAAAGGAGTTTTGCTCCATACACCATAAGTTTTATTGCCAACCAAATCAGAACTATTTTGTTTTTCACTCTTAAAATACCAAGTTTCTGAAATGCTAGTATCACAATTTTTAGATATCCTTTCGTTTACTATATCCAAGTAAGAATAATATCCACTCGCGTTAAACATTGTAGAAGCATAATAATTACCAGCAGGGCTAGACATTGTAATATAATAACTATCTTCCAGTGCAGCACTTAGACCTAGTGGAGCTATAAGCAAAGCTAGCATTAAAATCTTTTTAAATATCTTATTCATTTTCTTTCCCCCTTCTTAATAAATAAACCTTTATTGCAAAAACAATAAGTCCTATAACAATTGGTCCCAATACATATAAATAATATTCTTTTACATAATTAACACTTTCATTTGCTTTGCTAAGTTCATTTATTTGATTATTAACTTCTTTAATAAAGTCTTCCATACTTAAATCAACTTTTTTAAAAGGATTACAAAGTTCTATATCTTCATAATGCCCTATACAAACATCTAAAGATGAATACTCATTATACTTTTCAGTAACAACATCAAAAGCTTTTAAAATACCTTTACAAGTACTATCCTTACTATAAACATTTATCTCATATTTAATACCTTTATGTACATTTACTGTATCATAATAAACATTACCAAGTGCATCACCTTCTAATCTTACACTATCATTATTATAATTATTAGTAATTGTCACATAAAGATTACTTGTCAAATTCATGATATCTATTCTTGTAGTAGTTACTTCTTCATTAACTATATTATTCTTATATACCTCTAAAAAACTAGCGTCTTCCCTATCCTCTTCACAATCAGCTTTTATATTTAATAATCCTATATTAAACACAGCCAAAAGAAAGATTATCCAAAAAGATTTTCTCATTAACATCACCTTTATTTTCTAATTAAGATTATAACAAAATTAAAAAAGCATGTCTATAATCCATGCTTAATTTTTCTATAAATTGGCTTTAATATCATATAAGTAATAATACTACTAATAATCACTAAGATTAAAGGAATATAAGCTTTCTCTACTATTTCCATAACCCTATCCAGTAGAGTTACCACTTCTTCTTCAGCTTCTTCTTCATCTTTAATTTGAGTAACCACTCTTTTATTAACTAAGCTATTAAATGTACTCTCACTTAATCTATAATCTAAAAACTTAGAACTGCAAACATTTAAATCCTCTCTTCCTTCGCATTCCTTTGAACCAAAATAAGGATTTAGATATGGAATATTAATCGTTATAACTCTTAAAGCTTCTCCTTCACATGTTCCTTCACCTGCAGTTATACTTACTTTTAAAGATTCCCCTTCAGTTAAACCTATTATTCTACTTTCATAATTGTCTTTAGCAAGCGCTCCATTATAATTAGCAATTAAATTGTTTTTCAAATTATAAATATTTACACTAAAGCTATTATCATTATAATCATAATCATAATTTACATAAGATGACAAAGCATTTAATTCTCTTTTCTCACTATAAGTGCAAGAAGCATTTAAAGAATAAATACCAGCAAACATCATAATTATTATAAAAATTATTTTTTTCATAAATATCTCCCTTATCTATAATTTCTTTGCATGAATTACCAGTCTTCTATTAGTCCCAGAACAAGTAGATAGTGTAATTATCTTATCATCTTCTTTTATTTCAACATCAAAATTGTGGATACTTCTATTTTTAATCATTTCTATAAACGACATATAATCCTCACTATTAGAAAAATTAACTCTTAAATAATCGGAAGTTACATCAGTCTTATATATAGAAAATATTTGATAAGAAGTTTCTTCATCTAAAGTGTTAAATGTAATTATATGGTTTTTATCATTATTGATCCACCAATCATATGTTGTTTTATAAAGTGTTCCAAACATAAGTCCACTTCTAGCTGCATGACCATAAATAATTGTATTTTTATTTAAATCTTTAGAATTATTTCTATAATCCATAAATATCCATCCTGAAATCATTTCATTACCATAAATATCGTGCTTTAGGTAATAATCATTGTCAGTTGATTGCAAAACCGGGTAATTAATACTTGTATTATTTACTTTAATCCACCCGACTACATCAGGATTTATCTTTGCTAGTTTCTCATATGATTTAGGAATATTAGAGTAATTAACAACTTCTCTAGTTTCTATATGCTCTTCACTTATAGTCGTTTGTGTGTTTTCTTTTATATCATCAACCTCATCTACAACTATTGCTTCTTCTAATGTCAGATCATCATTTTCTATAAGATCAGTTTCTAGCTTTCTAATTTCTAATGCAGCTGAATACTCACTAAATCTAGTTGAAAACATTAAAACAATACCAACATAAATTACTATTATGCTTGCTAGTTTCAAAACATTATTAGAGAAAAGAGAAAATACTCGTTTATCAAAAAACTCTTCATCATAAATTATTTTTAATTCAAAGTCTTCATCTTTATTTAACTTCTTTAAATAATTAACATCTCTTCCAATAACCGGAGCATTATCTTCATTCTGATGAATAAAAACTCTAATGCCTTTTTTGCTTTTTTCTTTTATAGCGTTAATAATGAATGTAGTATCTTCTTTAGAATAATAATACATATTTATTATTTTTAAACCTTTATTAATATCTAAGAAATGTTTAAAATTATCTCTAATTTCTCTTTTGCTATAAAAGTTTATATCTTTCTTATAATATACTTGCTTTAAATTATTTAAATCATTATATTTAACAAAATCACTTGTAAAAGCTAGATCATTTTTAAATATTACTGATACATTCTTTTTGCTAAACTCATGAACATAATCCCCAGGCATAAAAAAGCATTCTATTCTTTTATAGTTACTTTTTATTAATCTATTTAAAACTCTTAAGCTCAAACTATCTTTATAATCAAAAACTATATTATCCGCTATAATTAATTCAAAAGTAGCAAGAAAAGATTCCTCATCTTTATATATAACAGTATCTATATTATAAAAAGAAAGTACACTTTTAACGCTTTTTTTATTCTCTTTTAAATATTTTTTTGTATAGTAAAGAACCTCACAATTAAAGGCATTTTTATTAACATTAAGTCCTTCATATGTTGCTTTAATAATAAGAGTGTTTTTTTGTTTTTTAATTCTTACTATATCCATATTCTTTACTCCTATTATAATATTATCACAATTTTTATGATATTCAAAATAGTTTTTCTTTTATTTTAACTTTTTAAGTGATATAATGAAAACATAATAAAGGAGGAAACGATATATGAAGAAAATTGTTTATGGATTTATGGTTCTTTGCACTTTGATTGTCTGTGCATTATCTTTAAAAGCTGCAAGTTACAAAGTTGCGATTGTTACAAAAAATGAAAGGATTGAAAACTTTGAAAATGGTTATTTAACTAACAGAGTTAATGAGAGCAAATCAGATTTAGCTAATGGTAAAGTTGTAATAGATGTTACTCTTCACAACTCATCTTCTAGCGAAGTAATCTATGTTATGGATAACGGCAAATCAGTTAAAGATATCAAAGATACTTTATATGCTAAAGTTAAGTCAGAAGCATTACTAGTTGAAAATGCTGGATTAATCAATTCTGGTGTTATAACTACTACAGATGGAGAAACATCTTATCAACCTTTAGATACTAAAAACATATCTACATCACTTGACACTATTAAAGATATTGCAGTTTCTGAAACAATAGATGGCGAAATACTTACATCTCTTAATGAAGCGCAAAACAGATTTAGTAATAATGTAAGTAATAAAACAATCGTGCTTTTTGTTAGTGCTCTTCCATCAGATACTACAGTATTAAAACAAACAATTGATGAACTTGCAAACAAGAACTTTGATTTAGTGGCTTACAATATCGGAAATATTGATGAAGAAACATTTAATAATGTATTTGCTTCAGCAACACATCTTTCAGGAATTGATAACATTAGCTTTTCTACAAGAGTAATAGCTAATAAACCAAGTACAATTGAAAATGTAAATGCTAAAATAAGTTTTGATAAAGTATTAACTGATAATTTTGAAATAAAGAGCTATACTTCAACAAAAGGTAATGTAACTTACAATGATGCTGATAGCTTAAACTACAAAGAGTTAACAGTTGCACCATTTAGCATAAATCCAAATGAAGATGTAGTTATATCTTATACACTAGAAGCTAAATCAAATGTAGATTCAAGTATAATAAGTAAAACAGCATTAAGAACAGCTAGACAAATAGTTCTTACTGGTGGATTAAGTGCAGAATATCCAAGCACAACTAAAATTGATGAACCATGTAGTCCAACAATAATGATTACTGATGAAACATTACCATCAAACCCATATACAGGTATATATGATTATATTATTGCCGGAGCTTGTATGTTGGCAGTTGCATTAGTTACATTAGTGGTATTAAATAACAAAAACGAATTTAGTAGAATATAGGCGTTAGATTAATTTAACGCTTTTTATTTTTCCAAAATAAAAACTCCAATTATATGGAGCAAAAATCATAATTGGTGACCCGTATGGGATTTGAACCCATGAATGTCGCCTTGAGAGGGCGATGTGTTAACCATTTCACCAACGGGCCAAGTAAATACATTGTATCACAAATTAACAAAAAAAAGAATAGAAAATTAAAACTTTTCTATTCTTTCTTTAATTCTTGATTTTCCAAGTAGCTTTAATATCTCATAAAGATCAGGTGTTTGTACTCTTCCAGTTACTGCAACTCTTATTACTTCACAAGCATGTGCTACGCTACCTTTGTAGTTTTCAGGATTAGCTTTATACTCTTTTGTTTCAGATGCAAATCCAAACTTAGGGCACATTTCTTTAATTTTATTGAACCAAGTTTGCTTGTCATCACTTTCATCATAGACATTATCTATATAGTATTCTAGTAATTCTTTTGAATAAAAATCTTTCTTTTCATATGTAGGATTAAATAACTCATCATACATATAATCTATTTCTCTTCTAACAGTACTATAGCTTTCAATATCTTTACGAGGTCTTTCAACTTCTCTTTCAATATTTAAAACACTAATTGAATAATCTTTATACTTAGCTAATAATTCATAGAACTCTTTGTCAAACTCACTTGCATATTCAAGAGTTTTATTATACAAATCTTCCGCTTTCATAGTTGATATATAGTTTTTAGAAATATTTATTAGTTTGTCCATATCGAATAATGCACCAGAAGAACTAATCTTATCAAAGCTAATTTCAAAGTCTAAATATGATTTATCTTTATTATTTTCTTGCCATTCTTCAAAATTAGAGTTAGCTATAGTCATTAAATAAATCATAACTGCATCAGTTGGAATGCCTTGTTCATGATAAAAGCTTACTGCAGATTCAGGATCTTTTCTTTTACTTATTTTTCTAACTGTTTCCCCATCTTTTTTCATTAATGGTGAAATATGAGCATATGTTGGTCTATTATAACCAAATGTATCAAATAATTGCACATGAGTTGGAAGTGAACTAACCCATTCATCTCCTCTTATAACATGAGTAACTTTCATTAAATGATCATCAACCAAATGAGCAAAATGATATGTTTGAAGCCCATCGCCTTTTATTATTACTATATCTATATCGTTTTCTGGGAACTCTAGTTTTCCTCTTATAGCATCTTCAACTACAACTTTATTATCAAAGTTACCAGGAGACTTAAATCTAATTATATACTTTTCTCCATTATTTATCTTTTCTAAAGCTTCTTCCATAGTAATATCTCTATATTTAGCATACTTACCATAGACACCAATTCTTGCTTTAATTTCTTCCTGACCTTTTCTTATTTCTTCTAGTTCTTCTTCAGACATAAAACATGGATAAGCTAAATCTCTTTCAATTAAATATTTAGCAAATGCCTGATAAATATCTTTTCTTTGACTTTGAACATATGGTCCATAATTTCCACTATAGTCTTCTTCCCCAGTAGCGCCTTCATCAAAAGTTATGTCAAAACTTTTTAAATCTTCTATAATCTTTGAGACACCATTTTCTACAAGTCTTTTTTGATCAGTATCTTCTATTCTAAGAAGCATTACACCATTAGTTTGTTTAGCGAACTTCCTAGCTATAAAACTTGATAATAATCCTCCTATATGTACAAATCCAGTTGGAGATGGCGCAAATCTAGTAACAATTGCTCCTTCAGGTAAGTTTCTATCTTTATACATTTCTTCATATTCTTCTTTAGTATGCTCTACTCCTGGAAGTAATATATCTGCATATTCTTTTTTTGTCATATTATCCCTCATTTCTTTGCAAGTTAATTATAGTAAATAATTGGTATTTATGCAAGAGTTTATTCAGTAATAATTGCCGATTCATCACCCCTGTATTCTAAATAAAGAGATATTGCTGCACCTATAACAAACAATATAGCAGCGAGTACATCTAAATTGTTTAAAAACTTTTGTGTTTTAGTTTCAGCTTCAGTTCTATTACTGATTCTGTTTTCTAAAAAGTAAATATACACAAGTATAGCAACAATCAATATAATCATTCTAGCAGTATGAGCCTTTTTAGCACCATTTTGATCTATTTCAAATATATAATCTTTTTCTTTTTTGTTTGCATAGAATCCTAAAAGAGATATGGCTACAAATATTCCATATACATAATTGCCTATTTTTAAAACCTTTAATCTTTTTAATATATCTGCACTCATATAAAATTTTATGATTTGCACTAGATTTTTAGCTTTAAATAATATATAATGTAATTACTGCTCGCGTGGCGGAATTGGTAGACGCGCACGACTCAAAATCGTGTACCCTTAAAGGTGTCGGGGTTCGACTCCCCGGGCGAGCACCATAAATATAAAAATAATTTATTTTGAAAAGAAGAAACTATTAATTAGCAGTTTCTTCTTTTTCCTTATAATTTGATTTATATAGTTCAATTTCACTGTTATCAACTGGACTTTCTTTTATATTAAGTTTAGGTAAATCATCTTTAGTTGCAAGTCCAAAATAATCTAAAAACTCATTTGTTGTTTTATATAAAGTTGGATGTCCAAGAGAATCTTCTTTACCACATTCCTTAATAAAGTTTCTTGCAAGTAGCTTTCTTATAATTTGAGAAGAATCAACTCCTCTAATATTGTTAATACTTACCCTTGTAATAGGCTCATTATAAGCTACTATTGCAAGTGTTTCTAAAGCAGCATTACTTAGTGTAAAAGTATGTGCTTCTGTAACTAACTTTTCATAATATGCTTTGTGCTCACTCTTAGTTGTAAGTTTAAAAGTATTACCTAAAAATGATATTCTTATACCCCTATCATCACTTTCATAATCTTTTCTAAGTTCTGTAAGTACACTTTTAATCTCTTCCTCATCACACTCAAGTACTTCCATAAGTTCTTTTATTGTGATGCCCTCATCTCCTACAACAAATAATATTCCTTCTAATATTGCTTTTTTATTCATTCTAATCAACTCGCTCTAATAATATTGTACCAAAATTCTTATCTTGTTTTAAAGTAATTTCTTTATCTTTTGCCATTTGAAGTATTCCAAGGAATGTAACTACTACATACTCTTTAGTTACTTCTTCAAATAATGACAAGAAATCAACAGTTTTTTGCACCTTTAAAATGCTTCTTATTTTATTAACCCTATCAGTTACTGATAACTCTTTTTTAGTTATCTTTGTGTTTATAGGTTTAGAATATTCTTTTCTTTCAAGTAACTTCTCTAGTGCCTTTAATAGATCATAAGCAGTAATGTTTTCAGTATTCTCTATAACTTCTGAAGTATACTCTTCTTTCTTTTCAGGTACTTTTGTAAAAAAGCTACTTCTATTCTCTTCTAGTTCTCTAAAAGAAGTAACACTTTCTTTATATTTTTGATATTCAAGTAGTCTTCTCTTTAATTCTTCTTCAGGGTTTTCTTCTTCTATTTCTTCTTCCTCTTTAACTGGTTTAGGTAGTAGCATCCTACTCTTCATCTCAATAAG
>CADBRE010000005.1 GCA_902797005.1 uncultured Erysipelotrichaceae bacterium
AGAAGTGATAAAGTCATACTTGACAAACTTTCACTAGATGAGTATATAATTGATAAAAAAGTTTTGAAAAAGAATGCATATAGTAGTAAAATAGATATAGAAGTGTTTTATAGAGTTTATGAAAACATTGCATCAGAAGCAGAATTAAAACCTATAGAAACTAAAGAAGGAGAATAAATATGGTAAAGGGAGCACTATACGAACTATTATCTACATCATGGCCAACACTAGTTATTTTTATGGTAATACTTATATTACTAAGAATTTTTTATTACAGGAATTCATCACACAAGTTTATATTACATGAGGAAATATTTCTACTTGTATTTGTAGCATACATATTACTATTATTTGAACTTGTAACTAGTAGGGATGTATCTATTTCAGGAACTAATCTAGTGCCATTTAAAGAAATGTTTCGCTATCCTATAGGTAGCAGTAATTTCTATAGACAAGTTATAGGCAATATAGTGCTATTTATACCATTTGGATTCTTTGCTTCATACTATACAAAGATAAAGAATACAGGAAGCATAACATTAATGTCTTTATTAGTTAGTCTAACAATTGAGCTTGTACAAAGGCGTATTGGAAGAAGTTTTGATATAGACGATATTATATTAAATGTACTTGGAGGAATATTAGGTTTCTTCATATATGTTGGATTAGATGCAATTGGGAAAAGATTACCATCATTTTTTAGAAGTGATAAGTTTTTAAGTCTTATTTCTATTGTAATTTTAGCATTAGTAGTGTTATACTTGATGGGTATGATTAATTTTGGGTGGTTATAATGGATTTTGAAATAAGTAATTTAACAGAAGAAAAAGTACCATTAGATTTAATGGAAAAAGTAATAAAGAAAACTGAAGAAAAACTAGATATAGAAGATTCTATAGTATCTATAACTATAATAGATAATGAAAGAATACATGAAATAAATAGAGATTACAGAGGTATAGATAGACCTACTGATGTTATTAGTTTTGCATTTATGGATGAAAACACCAATCCTGAAAATGGGTTAACTAATCTAGGTGAAATCTACATATCTATAGAAAAAGCACATGAGCAAGCAGAAGAGTATGGTCATTCTTTTGAAAGAGAACTATGCTTTTTACTAGTACATGGACTTTTACATTTACTAGGATATGATCATATGGAAAAGGAAGATGAAATAGAAATGTTTTCTCTTCAAGATGAAATACTAGAAAGCTTAGGTATTACTAGATGATATATAAACTATTAGAAATCATTGATAATTCAGAAGAAGGGCTAGCATCTATTGCTGAAGCTAGTGGTAATTTCTATAGTGGAATAAGTATAGATGGCACTCACGCTTTAGTAAATGCTGTATACTCAAGCATTGCAAATGGTAACAAAGAGATAGATGTAATATACATAATGAGTAAAACAAATGATTTTAAAATAACTAGTGAAGTAAAAGCTTTCATAAAAAAGTATTTAAATGATAAGACAATATTCAATCTAATAAACGAAGAAGGAATGAAAATATACACATATAAAGAAATAATAGGAGAATAAATAAATGAGAAGTGGATTTGTAAGTATAATAGGAAGACCTAATGTAGGTAAAAGTTCATTAATAAATAAAATAGTAGGTGAAAAAATTGCTATTACTAGTAATAAACCTTCTACTACAAGAAATCTAGTGCAAGGTATATACACAACTGATGAAGTTCAAATAGTTTTTGTAGATACTCCTGGAATACATAAACCAGTACATAAACTTGGTAATAAACTAAATTCTATGAGCTACTACAGTGCGAACGATGTAGATGTATTATTGCTTGTGATGGACGCATCTGAATCTCTAGGAAAAGGTGATGCATTTGTACTTGATAAAATAAGAGATGTAGATAAACCAATAATCCTAGTATTAAATAAAATAGATAGATTAACTAATGAAGGTATACTAAAGAAAATAGATGAAGTAAAAGATTTATACCCTTTTACTGAAATAGTGCCTGTAAGTGCTTTAGAAAACGACAATATAGATAGACTAATAACTGTAGTTAGTAAATATCTAACAGATACAGTAAAGTATTTCCCTGATGAAGATGTAACTAGCAGCCCATTAGAATTTAGACTATGTGAAATAGTAAGAGAAAAAGTTCTAGAGTTAACTGAAGAAGAAGTACCTCACTCATGTACATGTGTACTTGCTGATATGACAGAAGACGATAAAACAATAAATGTATATATAGACATAGTAGTAGATAGAGATGCTATAAAGAAAATAATAATAGGCAAAAACGGAAGCATGCTTAAAGAAATAGGTTCGCGTGCAAGAAGTGAAATGGAAGTAATATTAGGTAAACAAGTATATCTAGAACTATATGTAAAAACACTTAAAAAGTGGAGAGATAAAGAAAAATATTTAAATGAATTAGGATTTAATGAATTTTAGTGAATAAAAACTTTTTTTCAAGCACAATATTAATTAGGTGATGAAAATGAGTAAATTAAATCTTTGGAACAAATTTAAAGAAAGTGGAAAAGTAGAAGATTATTTAAATTACAAGAAAGAGAAGTAGAAAATGGAAATCATAAGTGTAGAAGGAATAGTACTTAGTAGTGTTAAATATAAAGAAAACTCTAAAATACTAAATATATTAACTAAAGAAAAAGGCCTTATAGGAGTAATTGCTAAAGGAGCTTTATCAGAAAAAAGTAATCTTAGAGTAGTAAGTGAAAACTATTCTTTTGCTTCCTTCCATATATATTATAAGGAAGGAAAACTATCTACACTTAAAGAAGCAGATACAATAGATTACTTTATGAACATTAAATCTGATATAGAAAAGTTTGGTTATATGTCATATTTAACTGAACTAACTAAAGATGTTTATAAAGAAAATCCTTCTAGTGATATCTATGAAATATTTAAAAGTGCTTTAATTAAAATAAATGAAGGATTAAATCCTAAAGTAATAACTAACATAGTTGAAATAAAATATTTAACATATTTAGGTGTTGGCCTTAACTTAGACGGGTGCTGTGAATGCGGAAAAACTACAAACATAGTAAATGTAAGCACAATAAAAGGTGGATATGTATGTGCTTTTCACAAAACAAACGAGAAACAATATAGTGAATCTGCTTTGAAAATGCTTAAAGGATATCAACTAGTAGACATAAATAAACTCAGTGAACTTAAAATAAAAAAAGAAGTAATAGATGAAATAGATGTGTTCTTAAATATATATTATAGAGAATACACAGGTCTTTATTTAAAAAGTAAAACATTTTTAAACAGTATAAAAAGTAACTAATATGTTACCTTTTTTCTTTTGGGTTAATTAAAATCTAATTCCTTATTGACTTTTAAAGGTAATGATTTATACTTAAGTTAAAAGTGAGGTAAGTTATGAAGAAAATTATTGATGAAAGTAAACTAAGACTAGTAGTATTTGACAGTGCGAAAGAACTTGGAGAAAAGGTAGATGAACTATTAGTAAGTAAAGATGGATTTGATCCAAAATACTTTACT
>CADBRE010000006.1 GCA_902797005.1 uncultured Erysipelotrichaceae bacterium
ATTTATCCTTAAACTCACTCTTTAACTTTTCTAAATCAAAGTCTCTATAATCGTACTTAATTCCTACACCATATTCCTTAGTATAACTATATTTAGAAAACTCTTTAAGTTCAATATCATCAACAATATCTTTTAATATCTTACCACTAATACCTTCTATCATACCACTACCAATACCATTTAAAACAATAGGATACTCTAGTACTTGATCTTCTTTTCTTAAAAGTTCAACCACAAAAGTTATACAGTCATGTAAATCATAATCCATTACAATAATGTTATCTTCTTCTAAATCTAAATCACTAAGTTTAGTAGTAGATGCATTCTTAAACCCATAAAGAGAAAGATACTTTTCATCATCACTCTTCTCATATTTATCCCCATTATGCTTAATTGTATATTCGTGATATCCAAGAGAGTTAAAAGCAGCAAGCACACTAGCAGCCAAATCGTTAACAGTCATATTTTCATTAATAGCTATCTCTCTATTAATCTTATCTTCTAATCCTTTAATAATAACTTTAAACACTAATGATCTATTCATACTACTTACCTACTTTCATTACTAAATAATTCTAACACAAAACTACACTTAACTTCAATATCAAAATGAAAGAAAAACTAGAGATTTTAATTCTCTCTAGTTTCAATAACAAACCTATTATCTTTAACATCAATAGTAAGCTTATCTCCTTCGTTAACTTTACCTTCAATAAGCTCCTGTGCAAGTAAAGTTTCAATATTCTTAGTAATATATCTTTTAATTGGTCTAGCACCAAACTCCTTGCTATATGACTCACTAATCACATATTTCTTAGCTTCATCAGTTAAACTAATTTCTATCCTTGAATGTTTTAATCGTTCATTAATAACATCTATTATTCTATCAAGCACATCATATATGACCTCTTCAGATAAAGAATTAAATATAACTATTTCATCTATTCTGTTAATAAGTTCTGGTCTAAACTTAGTCTTTAAAACCTTAAGAACCATATCATCTATATTTTCATTCTTATCATTATCAAGAATCATTTCACTACCTAAATTAGAAGTCATGATAATAATAGTATTCTTAAAATCAATAACTCTACCCTGAGAATCAGTAATTCTTCCATCATCTAGTATTTGAAGCAATATATTAAACACATCACTATGAGCTTTCTCTATTTCATCAAAAAGCACGATTGAATAAGGATTTCTTCTAACAGCCTCAGTTAATTCTCCACCTTCGTCATATCCTACATATCCTGGAGGAGCACCTACAAGACGAGACACATTAAATGCTTCCATATATTCTGAGCAATCTATTCTAATCATGTGTCTTTCGTCATCAAATAATTCGTATGCGAGCGACTTAGCTATCTCAGTTTTACCAACACCTGTAGGCCCCATAAATATAAATGAACCAATTGGTCTGTTAGGATCTTTAATTCCACTTCTTGCTCTTATAATCGCGTCAGACACTAGCTCGATTGCTTTATCTTGCCCTTTAACACGTTTTTTCAAATTATCTTTTAATGCCAAAAGCTTTTCCTTCTCGCCACCAACAATTTTAGAAACTGGTACATTAGTCCATTTAGAAACAACACTAGCTATTCCGTCTTCGTCAACCACGTCAGATAATACTTCATTCGCAGTAGACAACTTAAGCTGTGATAGTTCCATCTCAACCTTAGGTATTTCACCATGTTTAATTCTAGCTGCTTCATCTAAGTCATATCTATTTTCTGCTTGTTCAAGTTTAAACTTTAACTCTTCAAGTAAGCTCTTCTTTTCATTTATAGCGTCTTTAATCTTCTTCTCTTCTTCCCACTTAGCATTTAAATCACTTTGCTTTACTTTTAAAGAAGACATCTCTTCATCAATTTCTTTAACCTTATTTTTAGATGCTTCATCCTTCTCTTTCTTTAAAGCTTCTCTCTCAATTTCTAAAGTCATAATTTCTCTATTAATTTTATCAAGTGAAGAAGGAACAGAATTCATTTGCATCTTTATTGTCGCACAAGCTTCATCAACTAAATCAATTGCCTTATCAGGTAAAAACCTATCAGTAATATATCTATCAGACAAAGTAGCAGCCGCAACTAAAGCGTTATCTCTTATAGTAACTCCATGATAAATTTCAAACCTTTCCTTTAAACCTCTTAGAATAGTAAGCGTATCCATCACAGTTGGCTCTTTTACAAGAATCTTTTGAAGTCTTCTTTCCAAAGCGCCATCTTTTTCAATAAACTCACGATATTCTTTTAAAGTAGTCGCACCTATTAATCTAATCTCACCTCTAGCTAGCATGGGTTTAAGCATATTGCCAACGTTCATCGCATTATTAGAGCCAGCTCCAACTATCATATGAATCTCATCTATAAACATTATTATGTCACCATTTGATGAAGCTACTTTCTCCAAAACAGCTTTAAATCTTTCCTCAAACTCACCTTGATACTTGGCACCAGCAACCAAAGCAGACAAATCAAGTTCCCACACAGTTTTATTCTTTAAATCAAGTGGAACATCTCCTCTTACAATCCTCTGAGCTAGCCCTTCAACAATTGCAGTTTTACCAACACCAGGTTCACCAATTAAAACTGGATTATTCTTAGTTTTTCTAGATAAAATCCTAATTAAGCTTTGAATCTCATCATCTCTACCAATAACAGGATCTATCTTATTATCCTTTACCGCTTTAGTTATATCTTTACCAAACTTTTCGAGCGGATTTTTAATTTCTTCTTGGTACATACTTGCACCTCCTTCCAATTACAGTTACATTATATCACCATAATTAGCACTCGTCAAGTCTGAGTGCTAAATTGCTGATTTTTAATTTTTACTATAGACTTATAACTGTTTTTATGCTTAAATAAAATTATGGGGATGATATGAATGAAAAAAGAGTTAATTGAACTATTCACAAAAGAACAAACTGAGTTAAGTTATAAAAAAATAAAGAAATATGTGAGCAGAAATGAAGGATACTTAGATACAGACCTAAGGACTTTATTGCATGATTTAGAGTTAGAAGGAGTGCTTTATGAAAGCAGTGATGGGCTTTTCAGGAGCTTACCTTCTAACTTTTTTGTTAGAGAAATAACCGAAACAAAAAAAGGCTCCTACTATGTGTCTGGAATAAGCGAGGAAAAATTACGTATTGATAGTAGATACATAAATGGTGCACTTAACTATGACAAAGTATTAGTTGAAATAGATAATGGAAAAGCAAAGGTAGTTAAAGTGTTAGAAAGAAACTTTCCTAATGTAGTATGTGAAGTAATTGAAATTGAAGGAGTAAAACATTTAAAGCCATTAGACACAAACAATAACTTAGAATTAGTAATCGGACATAACACCATGAAAAAATTAGTGCCAGGAGAAAGAATACTAGTTGAAGTTTCAAGAAATGTATTTGACTATAATGAAGGGAAAACCATTTATGATGCAAAATTTATAAAATCAATCGGACATAAGAACGATCCTGACATTGATTACAAAACTGTCGCATATAATAACGGATTTAGTGTTGACTTTTCACCAGAGGCCATAGAAGAAGCAAATAACATCCCGGATGAAGTAAGCGAAGAAGAAATTGAAGGAAGAATGGACTTAAGGAAATGGAACATATTTACAATAGATGGAATTGATTGCAAAGACATGGACGACGCCGTTTCAATTAAAAAAACCGAAGATGGTTATCTATTAGGCGTACATATCTCTCATGTATCACATTACATAAAACCAGATATGGCATTATTTAAAGAAGCACTCGAAAGAACTACATCAGTATATTTCCCAGGTTCAGTAATACCTATGTTCCCACATAAAATATCTGACGGAATATGCTCACTTAATGAAGGCGTAGATAGACTAACAAGAAGCGTACTTATAGAATTTGATAATTCTGGAAATGTAAAAGATTACAAAATAGTTAAGTCAGTAATTAACTCTAAAAAGAAAATGAACTATGATGATGTCGAAAAAGTAATAAATGGTGAAACTGTAGAAGGATACGAACCATTTAAAGAAGACTTAATGGCCATGAAAGAATTAAGCGAAAAGTTAACAATATTAAAAAAAGAAAGAGGCTATGCTAGCTTTGATAGTTCAGAATTAAAGTTTAAACTAGATGAGCTTAATAACACAGAAAAAATTCAAGTAAAAGAAAGAAAAATATCAGAAGAAATAATAGAAAACTTTATGGTAACAGCAAACACAATAATACCTAAATATATAGGAAACAGACCATGTGTATATAGAAATCACCCATTCCCAAGTGATGGAAGAATAAGAGAAACACTTGCAACTTTAAATGATTTAGGTTATAGAGTTAAAAACTTATCAGGTTTAAAAAAGCAAGTACTAGTTCAAACATTGCTTAACATGTTTAAAGATAAAGAAGAGTTCCTAATATTATCAAATATGATTCTTAGAAGCGTTCGCATGGCTTTCTATGGAGTAGAAAATGAAGGACATTTTGGTTTAGCTTTAGATGAAGGATACACTCACTTCACTTCTCCAATCAGGCGACTAGCTGATTTACTAGAGCACACATTATTAGATTTATATGATGAAAAAGAACTTTGCGAAAAAGAGATTGAGAACATATTGGAATTATTAAAAACCTCTTGTGAACATGCTTCTAAAATGGAAAGAATGGCAGATAAAGCAGAATATGAAATTGATAAATTACAAGTAATTAATTACATAAAGCAAAATATAGGCGAAAAGCATGAAGTATTTATTGAACAAGTTTTTCCAAACTATATAGTAGTTAGAAGCAAAGACTTTATGGATGGAATAATATACATAGAAGACTTTAATGATGAGGTATACTATATTTCATCAGGAAAGCTAAAGAGCAGAATTACAGGCAATCAGTATAAAATCGGGCATAAACTAGAAGTAGAAATAAAAGACGCATCATATTTTGATAAAACTATATATTATAAATTACTTAAAAATCTAACACTTGAAGAAGGAAAACAAAAAAAATTAGAAAAAAAATTATAGCTTTTGGCTATAGTTTTTTTATTTATAAAATATCTTATTTTTTAACCCCTATCTTACTACCTACTTTAACTAATGTTTCAATGTCCTCATTTGAATTGTCAACAATGTCTTTGTCTAGATCAATAACTTCTTTTTTAAACATCAAAACAATTGTAGAACCGCCAAATTCAAAATATCCTTTTTCTTCACCTTTCTTAAACTTATGATCATCATGAAATATATTAACTATCTTTCCAACTAAAATCGCACCAACTTCCACTTCAATAACATCTCCAAAGTTTTCAGTGTGTAAAACAGTATATTCTCTTGCATTTCTTTTAAAGACTTTTACTTTCCTCAAAGCTATTGGCCTAACAGTATTTAAAGTACCTGGAATAAACACACTTTTTGCCTGAACACCATTATCAATATAATGATACCTATGATAATCATCTTTGCAAAGTCTAAAAATAAGTAAATCTCCTCCAATATAATCTTTGTAGATAATATCCTCATCAAGTAAATCACTAATATTATAATTTGCTCCTTTAATATTAAAGATACCATCTTCATCAATTTTTAAAGCCATAAGTCTAGCATCAGAAGGAGAAATCAAAACATTTTTTTCATTTTTAACCTTTAACTCTTTTCTTTTTCTTGTAAAGAAATCATTAAAAGATACATATTTCCTATTTTCAAATTCATCAACATCTATATCGTTTTTATGAACAAACTTTTTTATCATTACTCTTGAAGTTTTACCATCTAAAAACTTGCCAGCAGCTTTAGAAAAAATAGGCATAGAAAAAACTTTAACAACACCTCTTCCTATAGGATTACCATAAAAGGCATTAACTGCAAAAGATTCAGTTTCTTCATATTCATTGCCTTCTCTATCTCTAACTATATACTTCATAAAAATCACTCTTCTTTATTTAAACTATCTACATTACTAAACAACTCATCAATATTTTTGGTGGGAACAAGCATATGCATATCTTTATTAATTGAAAAATCAAATTCTTTCTGATCATGCTTATACTCTTCGCCATCAATAACCCAGCTAGGTGGGACATCTTCAAACTTAACTTTAAAATTATCGGTTTGATAATACTCAACACCAGGCATATTCTTTATTTCACTAACTAATACTTTACTACCTATTCTTAGAATATCAACCTTATTTTTAGCAGAACATAAAACAACTTCAAACATATTATCATCTAATTTAACATCACTATATAAGTGATCAAATCCGCCCATTCTAGAAGTATTGGTAACAAATATAAATGAATAAGTACCACTTTTCTTTATTCCATTAACTTCATATGCTAAATTAAACTGTTTAACACTTTCACTAGTAAACTCATGAAGAGCATTAAATAAATATCCAACTCTTCCATATTTTCTCTTTAAATCTCTAGGAGTATTATAAGAAACATCAACATAACTTCCAATACAAGCAACATACACAAAAGGAGTGTTATTAATCAAGCATATATCAACATTTTTCTCTATTCCATTTAATAGCATCTTTATATTATCACTCATCTTTTTAGTATAACCGTACATTGAGCCAACATCATTTACAGTGCCTACAGGAAGTTGAGAAATCAACAGTTTTTTCTTTCTATCAAGATTACCTGCTATTCCCTCATTTAGAGTGCCATCTCCCCCGGCACATATAACTAAATCAATGTCATCAGGAAGTTCTCTAACAATTCTAATCGCATCTTTTGCACATTTAGTCGGGCACATTATACACTCGTACCCATTATCATTTAGTATATTAGGAAGATCACTTATTCCTTTTTTATCAACATCTCTACCACTTTCAGGATTATACACAACCGTACATTTCTTCATTCTACTCACCTTCTTTATTTTCACTAATTATATAAAAGTTTTGTGGATTAGCATTTTTACTCATCAAATATTCATAACTATATGCCTTAGACTTTTCTCTACTATTTGGATCAGCTACCACAACAGCATCTCCATCAAGTCCAGCAAGTAACATATAATGACCACCTTTATAAAAATCACCATTGCCAACTGATAAAATCACTAAAGTGTCGCTTTTACCTAACGCTTCATAAACCATACTCCTATTTTCTTCTTTATCACTTTCAAAAGGTCCTTCTACTTTAAGATTATACTCTTTACCCATAGCAAAGAAAAATCTATTATTAGTCCCTTGTTCACTACAATAATTATGAGAGCACGCCCAGTTGGTTGCCTCCACCGGAGTTATTCTTTTATTCATAAAACTAGAAAGAACCATTGCCATTGTTGTAGGACCACACCCATACCCTTTGATAGTGCCATAAGTTCCATGTTTTTCATTGGCATAATCTCTCTGATTAAAATAATAAATCTTATTTTTAAAATTAGTATATAAGTATTCTCCATCATCCATTACTGAATCAGAGCTTGTCTCCACAGTTACTTCTTCAGCAATTGAATTATCAACTCCATCATTTTCTTCAATAATTAAATTATTCTCTTTATTATTATCTGGAATTATGCCATCTGACTTTATATAAAGTTTATAGACTACTCCAACAAAGCCCAAAACTAAAAGCAAAGTTATCAAACACATCAAAATAATCTTAATACTTAACTTTGACACATTATCACCTGCCTATACATAATATTATAACATAACAAATGACAAAATTGATATATGCAGTAATAAATATTTACAAACCAACAAACTTTTGATAAAATCTTTTTTGTAAGGATTGATATTTATGAGTAGGAATAAAAAGAGAAATATCAGCAAGAAAAGAAAGAACAATAAAAAGAAATATAATAATTATAATAATTACAATAATTTAAAAGTCAAATTAAAAACACATAGCAAAAGCAAATTCACTTCAATTAAAGCATTTACAACATTCCTAATAATACTATTTGTTCTACTAATCTCCATATCCTTAGTCTATTTACTTAAAAACAGACAAGAAGAAAAGATAGAATTAAGAGATCTATATTTAGAAAATAATCAAATAATAATAGAATTAAATAAGGATGCTCAGTGCTCGTTAGATAGCGAAAATTGGGTACATAGTAGTTATGAAACTTGTACATTTGACTATATTACTAAAATAGATAACATCTACATAAAGTACAAAGATATTATTACCAAACACGATATATCAAAAGACTTTTCAATAGTAAATGAAATACATATAGAAAATAACAAACTGTATTTGGCAATTAGTGGTGAAGAAAAAATAAACTACTCTTTAGTAGCAAAAGGTATAATAGAAGATAGACCTGTCTTTACAACTCAAGATGATACCATAGCAAAAGTTAGCGAAGATGGAATAGTAACTGGAATATCCAAAGGAGAAACAGTTATAACAATTAAACTTAGAGATAAAGAAGACACTGTTTCAGTAATAGTAACAGATTTAATAGTAAAAAGACCGGAAGAATTTAACTACAACAGAAGTTATTTAACATGTAACAGATATACCAAAGAAGAAAATGATTTATTTGATGAGATATTAAGAGCAAGAGTGGACTCTGTAGGAAGAGGAACTCGTGCAGCAGTGGCTGAAGTCGCTAGATTTATAGGGTTAGAGTTCCCTTACAGACTAAACTACTTTTCAGAAAACGGAAGACTTAACGCTAATAAAAAAGGTATTGATGGAGAAGGTAGATATTATCACGAAGGATTATTTTTACACTCATCAAGATTTAATAACTTGTCTTCTTCGCTTTATGGTCCAGGAACATGGGGATGTAGATTTTATTCAATTCCACCAAAACTAATTCAAACCAATGGACTTGACTGCTCAGGATTTGTCTCTTGGGCTATGCTAAATGCCGGTTTTGATGTTGGGGACTTGGGTGCAGGAATATCTTCAGGAAAAGACTTAACTGATCTAGGAACTAGAATAAGAATGACAACTGCACTTGATGAAGGAAAAGTAAGAGTTGGAGATTTACTATCACAAGAAGCTGGTGGAGAACACATTGCTATAGTTGCTGGTCTTAAAAACGGTTATTACTTTGTAGCAGAAAGCTTATGGTACGGAACAGGATATCTAGGAATGGTAATAAGAAAATATGATAAAGCCGAGTTTATAAAGAACTTCTATTGGCTCGTTGACATGTCAACATTCTATGAAGAAGATGGAAAACTTACAGATTACTGGGAATACTAAAACATATGCAATAAAAATGCATATGTTTTTCTTAACTTAAAAGGAAGCACTAATTGCTTCCTAATGTTATTTTAAGTTCTTTTTCTTTACCATCTCTAATAATAGTCAATTTAATAGTATCATTTATTTCATAACTATATAATCTATATCTAAACTCTGCAATATCAGCTACTTTGTCACTTTCTACTTTAATTACAACATCACCTTTTTCAAGACCGGCTTTATCTGCGCTACTGCCTTCTTCAACATCAGCAATGACTACCCCTTCAGTAATATTGCTATCGATTCTTATACCGCTATATGCAAGTTGATAAACGCTACTAGCATTTAACATACTAATTCCAATATAAGGCCTAGAAATAGAACCACTTTTCACTAAATCATTAGCATAATTTACAGCATCCTCAATTGGAATAGCAAAGCCAATTCCTTCAATTGTACTCTCAACAATTTTTAAAGAGTTGATACCTATAACCTCACCATTAGCATTACATAGTGGACCGCCACTATTACCAGGATTTATTGCTGCATCTGTTTGCATAACATTCATAATCCAGTCATATGAATTACCGCTAACACTAACACTTACAAGTCTATCCTTACCGGAAAGTATTCCTTTAGTAACAGTACCTCTATAATCAATACCCATCGGAGAACCTATAGTAAATACTGTATCACCTTTTCTAGCATTAACACTGCTTCCTAAAGTAGCAACACCTTTAATTTTGTCTGCATCAACTCTTAAAACAGCAATGTCAGCATACTCATCGCTTCCCACTAATGTAGCAGTAGCTTCTGAGTCATCAACAAATGTAATCTTAATTTCTTTAGCGCCTTCAATAACATGATGATTAGTCATTATATAAGCTATATTTCCATCAACTTTATAAACAAATCCAGTTCCAGTACCAGCTAAAGCATTATTTTTTTTATAATTTTGAACAACCACAACGGCAGGCTCAACTTTCTCTACAGCATCAGCTATTCCAGTATCAGTAACAGTAACATTCTTTTCTGTTACGGTTTTAACTACTTCATTAGGAAATCTATTAACAACAAAAACAGTTCCTCCAATTCCCAATCCCAAACATAATAAACATAACACAAATATTAAACCTTTTCTTCTCATATTATCACTCCTCACATATACATAATGTCTTTATAATTAAGTGGAAATCCCATCTTTTCTAAAACATCTTCAATACTTATTGTATTTAGCTTTCCTTGTAGCTTATCAAGTTCATAATTTATCTCATTCATCATCATTTTAAAATCAACATCAGTCAGTAGCCTTTTAAGAATAATTATCAATGCAAATATATCATTTTTTCCATAAACATATTCACCATTAGTTTTATCTATATCAAGCATTTTATGATACTTGTTATCGGGTACTATCCTCTGAGTAAAATGATCAAACAAAACATCTTCATGAGCACATAAGTTTCTATAGTTAGCAAGAATAGGCAGGTATACTTCCATCTCATCAGGCTCAACTTTATAAACATCAGCTATATCTTTTTTATCAGTTGCCTTCAGCACAGAAAACATTTCACTAATAAGACCAAAACTAATAACTTTAATACCTATCCATAAAGGTATATATCCATAATTTTCAATGTAATGACTAGTTGCTCCATGCTGTGTTCCATTAACCCTATATTGCCTTTTAACTTTTCTAATAAGATCATTAATTTGTCTTAATCTAGACTTATCATTATCAAAGTTCTTGACATCCAAATACTCTTTCTCTTTATATCCATATTTTCTACTAAGAGTGTAACTAAATATTGACTTATAGTTATTTTCAACAATCAAAAGATTTTTAAAAATTATATTTCTAAACATTCTATCAAATACAAACAAGCTATATAACTCATCAAAAGTAGTACCAACTTTAAATGTTCTACTTGAATCATGCTTTAAAAACAAATGTCTATACCCCATTAAAAAGAAATAATTTTCTCTAAGTAATATTTCTTTAGCACCATCTATATCATTTATAATTAGGTTTTTATTTTTTAGTATCTCAATTTGTTCATCTAATGTTTTAAAAACTTTTTGATTAGCCATTATCCTTTTCACTCCTACTATACATTCTATCACAAAATGATTAATTTAACTACTCTTTTCACAAACTTTTCATAAAAGAAAAAAGCCACTTATAAAAGCAGCATTTTAAAAACATATTATTCACTCATTGGCTCTTTAATATCCAATAATTGACAAACATCTTTTTCTAGTCTCGAATTTTCACCTTGACACCTATATCCTATGACTTTATCAATAACATTATTATAATTTAAACATCTGTTTTCAGTTAAAGTAAATCCATTTGGGCAGGTTCTTTCTCTATATCCTTCCTCAGTTTCTTCAAAAGTGCATTTAGTTCCAGATAATTTAGCATTGTTATTTGAGCACTTATATTCAGTTACACTAGGATTAGTATATTTAACAGAACCTTCACAAAACTCATTCCTACTACTATATCTTTTGCCATCTCTTGCACCCTTACAAATTAATATGTTTGATGCATCATCCCAGCAAAAACCACCAACTTGTATCTTACCAGGACAACCAGAAGCCATAACAGGTGCTCTATGCCAGTAACACTTCCCACCTGATATTGTATATTCAGTTCCATCATTCACTTCACACGGAGACATTGGATGAGTAGCATTACTTGTATCAACGCATACCATATCTTTAGCATCACCATCAGTTGAACGCGTTAGACCTGCTTGTACCCTAGTCATTAAAGTTCCGCTAGCACATGTATATTTATTAGGTATTGCATTTTCAACAATTTCTCTAACACACTTCCCATCAACTAAGTTAAATGCTTCATTACACTTTAGATTATCACTTTCAACAGTCCCGATTTCTTCATAACATTTTCCTTTATACTCGTTATATCCTGAAGGACAAATGTTATCTACAATCGGCGCTGTTTCTCCTATAACTTTAACGCACCTATCACCTTCTAAATTATAATCGCTATCGCAATATTTTCCAGTAAGCTTAGTCTCATTAATTTCATTTATTGACTTTTCAACAAAATCATCAATATTTAACTGCTCATTTTCACTAACAGTCTCCAACAGTAGTGCAGCTTTAGCTTCAGTAATTCCATGTTGCAATGCTAGTTCCTTTGCTTCTTCACTAATCTCAGGTTTAATTATATTAACCTTAACATTTTTTTCAGTAAAAACTTCGTTCATTAGATTAGAATAATCTTTACCTTCCACTCCAATAACAATCGTATTTTCTTCACCTCTAATAAAGTCATTCTCAATTAACTTATCAACAATTTTTCCCATTGCTTCTTTAAATGAAATATTCTCCATATCACTACTAACTATTACATTAGCATCTTCATTAAGCGGCCTTATCTTTTTAACATTATCATTTCTATCGATTGTAATTTCAATACTAGGGTTAATATCTATTGTTAAAATAGTATCTCCATTTCTATTAAAAACAAAATATACACCTACCAAAACCAAAACTAATAACAATCCACAAATAATCAATACATTCCTTTTCTTCACACTTATCACTCCTAAAGCAATTTTATCAATTAAATAGCAAAAAAAGAAGAACCAAAAAAGGACTATATAGTCCCTTCAAAACATTTTTTAATTAAATCTTTCTTTTTCATATTAGTTTTTTTATAAATACTAGCAACATGTCTCTTAACAGTATATAAAGATATAAATAATAAATCCGCAATTTCTTGATTACTTTTGCATTCAACTAAATGTTCTAAAACTTTACTTTCTTGAACAGATAACTTATATTGTATCATTATTCTTTTAATCATATCTTCTTTTGTAACTTCTTTTTTATGATAAAACAATCCAAAATACACAAATATCAAAACTGCTAAACAAATAGCAATAACAATTATTAAAATTGTTGAATTATCAACTAAATAGTCCTCAAACAGAACTAATAACCCTTCCATAATTCTTGAATACATAAGCCCAAAAGCACTCATATATAAAACTCGGTTATTATCTGCAAAATTAACAAAACTTATTGTCCTATAAACAACAAAGAAACTTACAAAAAAGTATGAAAGTGCTGCGATTAAATATGTTGAATATCCTAAAGACAAAAGAATAATAGATAGTAGTGAAAATATAAAACTAGAAATAACAGACACTTCAAATAGTTTAAAATGCTTATCAGCAAAGAAACCAGCAAGTAAAAGTCCAGCACAATAATAAAGTCTAGTATCACCATATCCTCCTGAAACATTAATAGTTTTAATAGCAATAACGTCAGTACATAGTCCAGATAACAAAGCCATTAATAATACAATAATTGTTAAAGCACCAAAACTCTTAAAAGCTTTTTTATCAATTCTATTAGTCTTAATATTATTAAAAGTATACCTCATTAAAATAAAAATATTTATAATTACTATAGGCACATAAATTAATAATGATAAGTATGAAGTATAAACTCTTTCTGGTAGTAAAACTATTAAATAAGTTCCAACTGATCCTAGGCCATAACCAATTGAAAATACTCTTCCCCTATACTCTTCCTTAACATTACCAAGTAAATAAAAATGATATCCCGCTCCAAAACCTGCTGTTCCAAAAAAACATGTTGCACACATCAAAGCAGCCAGTACATATTTATCCTTAATAAAGAAAAATAAGCACATTGAAAGAGTAGCTATTATTGTAAATATTAAATAACATAATTTTAATCTTTTAGCCTTCTTATACAATAAAACAAAGAATAGAATGCCTAATGCCATTGAAATACTACCAAGTAACATTTCAGCCACATTTATAAAATTAGTACTTGCATAACTAATTAAATATTGCTCTTGAGATAAATAAACAGAACTACACCAAAAGAAACCTAAAGCTAAAATCAAAATATACTTAAAATTGTTTTTGCTAAACATAGACTCACCTCTTTAGCTACATTATAGCAACGAATAAATAACAAGTAAAGAAAAAGACTACAAACGCTTATTATTCAATTTAATGATTACTAGTAAAAAGATGTTGTTATTTAAAGGAATGCTGAAAAGCACAAAAAGACATTAATGAATTAAAAACATTCATAGTAAATAACGCTAAAGCAACATTAAAGAAATAAATTACAATGCAGAAAAAATTATAAGTAACCCTTAAACAGTATTTTTGTTTTTCTTAAATACTCTTTTCTTTTTTCTAGTTTCTCAGGATTATGAGCAAGAGCATCACATCTCTGAATTATATAACGCTTATAAGAAAGATCATAATTGTTACTAACATCATGTTTAGTTATTGGAGTATCATGATACTTAATTAAATAACACACTTCATTAACAAACTTTTCATCATATCCAAGTCTCTTGAGTATGTTTTTACTCATTAAACTTGAAACCTCAGGATGTCCCTTAAAATGCCGAATGTTTCCTTCTTCTTGAAATGAAAACGGTTTACCAATGTCATGTAACAATAAGCATAATCTTATCTCAAAATCATTTTCTGATAAAGAAAGAGCAAGCAACGTGTGATTCCAAACATCTAAATGATGGTGTGGATGCATGTGTTTAAATCCAATCATGTACTTAATCTCAGGAATAATACTAAGCATATAATCCATATTATCATTAATGCACTTTACTACATCATCACTAGTTAAAATACTTTCCAATAACATATAGCATCTCCCTGTTTAACTATTTAATAATGATTTATATTATATCAGTAAATAAAAACAATTACTAGAATAAACCCACAAAACCCAGACAAAAACTAATCTGGGTTTTCATTATTAATTGCATTTTCCACCATGATCTTCTACATAATTAATTACATCATGAATAAGTTTATCTTTATTCTTATACTGACTTATATCTATTTCCATATCTTCAAGAGTTTTATCATCACTTGTTGAGTATTCAATGATACCAGGTTTATCCCTAGTCTCATATGCTTCATATATTTCTCTTTTGCCATCAACTAAACAATATGTAGCAGTAGTAGAAGAAACCTTCTCTTTCAAGCATAGTTCCCCAAGCAGCATTCATAACATTGATGCTCTCGTCTTCATTATAAGCGGCTACCATCAAAACCGGCATTGGAAAAATAGCTTCTGTAGTTTTAATTTGTTTTCTAATTTCACTTTCCCTTCTAATAAATAGTTTTATCTTCCTTTTCTAAAAAATCATTAAATGTTTTAATAGTCTCTTCTCTATTCATACTCTCTAGTTTTAAAACACTGTCATCATTACATGAATTCTTAATATAGTCATAAATATAGTCATCTCTAAAACCAATATTTGCTGCATCTTCTTTAGTATTCCCATAATATATAGTTTTAACATTAGACCATATAGTA
>CADBRE010000007.1 GCA_902797005.1 uncultured Erysipelotrichaceae bacterium
ATTTCGTGTTCTTTAAATACATTTGCATTTCTTATGTTTTCTACTTCTTTATGAGACAAGAATCTAGTAATTGTTCCTTTGTATTTATCACCAACATTTAAACTATCCAAGTTATCATTTTTAAAATCGTAAGATTCAAATACTTCATGCATATAAGTACCATAATCTAATGTATTTCTTAGCTCACTATCCATAAGGGCATTTAGTGTTTTAGAAAAATGTTTGGTTTCTAGTTTTTCATTTTCTACACTTATAGTTTTAGTAACTATTATATCATTAGATTTTTTAATTAATTCTTTATAGTTATAGTCTTTATTTATGTTATATTCTTTGCTTATTTCAATAGTATTTAAATCAATATCTTTATAGTATCTACTTATACTTTTTCTAGCTATATAAAGTAAATCACTATTGGAAGATGCTTTGTATAATGGAATGTCTTTTTCTTCTCTATCCTTATATTCATCAATTAGTATTAATTTTTCTTTTGCTCTTGTTAATGCAACATAGAATAGTCTAATTCTTTCTGATAAGTCATCATGTCTTGCTTCTTCATTTTGAACTGTACTTATAAAGCTGTTACCGAGTCCATCATTATAGAAAGGTATTTGAATTCCATAGTTTGTAAGTCTATAATCACTTTCTTTTTCAAATCTAAACTTATTATATTGAAAAGGTAAATAAACATAGTTAAACTCTAGCCCTTTAGATTTATGCACAGTCATTATTTTTACGGAATCACTATCACTTATATTTGTAGGCATATCTAATTTTTCGTCGCCATTTAATACTTCATCAAAGTAATCTTTTATTTTGTATATATTCATTCCAAACTTATTTAAACTACTTGAGTTTTCAACAAAGTATTCAAGCTTAGCAAGTCTAACTGATGCATCAGTAACAGTTATAATCTTATTATAAAAATCAAACTCTTCTATTATTTTAGTTAGTATTTCTTTTAAAGAAAGTGAATCTATTAACTTAGATAATTCATAACATTTTTTATATAAAGATGTATCATAAAATTTATTTTCATTAAATATATCAAATATTTCTTCATCAGAAACTCTTAATAAATATGAACGACTTATAGAAATAAATGAATGTTTAAAGTCATCAGTAAAATCCTTGTTCTTAATTGCAATTATTAAGCTTATAATATTTTTTAGAATGTATATCTCATCTTCATTTTTAATATCTATATCTTTGTATATAGTTGAAGGTACACCTTTGCTTTCTAAAATCTTTTTTATAAGTTCAAAGTTTGTTGACTTATCAACTAAAATAGCAAAGTCTTTAAATGTAATATTTCTTACAGTAGGTTCTTTTCCAAAGATAAGTACCTTTTCTTCATTTTTAATTCTTTTTAAAATATCATCAGCGATCAAGAATGATTCTATTTCTTCTTTAGTAAATCCTTTTTTGTCATCTTTATTATATCTTAGTATTTCAGTTTCATAATTATTTAGTTTGTAATTGTTATAAGTAGTATTACCAAATATCATTTTATGTTCTTCTTTATAGTTTGCCCCGCCTATGTCTTCAAACATTATACTTGAGAATACTTCATTAATAAAAGTTACTACTTCTTCTCTTGAACGGAAGTTTTCTTTTAAGTCTATTTTTTCTCCATTATCTTTATCTCTGTATCTGTTATATTTATCTTTAAATATTGTAGGATTAGCATTTCTAAAACGGTAGATAGATTGTTTTACATCACCTACTACATATACATTATTATTTGATATGTAAGATATAAACTCTTCTTGTATGTCATTTGTATCTTGATATTCATCTATTATTATTTCATATGTTTTAGATTTTATTTCTTCTCTAACTTCACTATAGTTTTTAACTAGTTCAATTGCTTTCATTGCTATGTCATTAAACTCATATGCATTATGTTCTGATTTAAAGTTCATAACTTTTTCATCTAACTCTTTTATAATATCAAGTATTAATAAAGTATAATCTTTTGTTAATAAGTAATTATTTATTAACATTTCTTTTGGTTCAGTTAAATATTCTTTTAGTTCTTTTTTCTTTTCTTTTAGAACTTCTTTTAACTCTTTTGCTTCATCAGTATATGCTGTTTTACTTCTTTTTAATGTTTCAAGGGGAGAATAAAGTAGTTCGTCATATGTCATTGCACCCCTAAAGTTTGCAGTTAGACTTAGGTTTTCTTCCACTACTTTTTGGTCAGTTGTTTCATCATTTATTTCATCTAATAATTGTACTATTTCATCTCTTATTTTAAATACTAAATTTTCATACTTGTCAAAAGTGTTTTCTATAAATTCTTTGCTAAAATATTTTTGCGAATAATTGTTA
>CADBRE010000008.1 GCA_902797005.1 uncultured Erysipelotrichaceae bacterium
AATGCTAAAGCTAATATAGGTAATGCAGGTTTTACTTATGAGGAAAGAGGAAAGTTCACTGAGTTATTAAATGCAGGGTTTGTAGATACTTATAGATTTTATAATCCTGAAGAAGTCAAATATACTTGGTGGAGTTATATAACAAATGCAAGAAGTAAAGGCATTGGATGGAGAATAGATTATTTTGTTGTTTCTAAAGGAATAATAGATAAAGTAAAGAATACATATATTTATGATGAAATTATGGGTAGTGATCATTGCCCGGTTGGAATAGATTTAGATTTAAATTAAAAAATCTATATTTACAAAAATGAAATTGTACTATATAATTATAATGAAGATATGGCAGTGAGCTATATATATTTGATTCCTATGAGTCTGTAGTTTAGAGGAGGATAAAAAATGGAAAAAGGAAAAAATGTGAAAACTACAAAAAAGGTTGAAAAGAAAGTGAATGCAAATAAAACTGTTGAAAAGAAAGTAACAGTAAAAAAAGCTGATAATAAAAAAGAAGTTAAAAATACAAAAAATGATAAAGCAGTTTTGAATACAAAAAAGGCAAATGCAGTTAAGGCTAAACCTGCTACTAAAGAAGTAGTAAAAGCTGTTAAGCCTGTAAAAGTTGTTAAACCTGTAAAAGCTGAAAAAGTAAATACTGCTAATGTAAAAAAGAAAAATGAAGTAAAAGCAGCGCCTAAGAAAGAACCTGTTAAAAGAGTTGCTGAAAAGAAAGTAGAACCAAAAAAGGTTGAAGTAAAAAAAGAAACAGTAAAGGCTGTTAAACCTGCTGCTAAAGTAGTTAAAGTTAATAATAACAAAGTAAAGGTTGATACTAAAAAGGTTGAACCTAAAAAGGTAGAAACTAAAGTTGTTAAAGAAATGCCAAAACAAAATAAAGTTGTTGAAGCTAAAAAAGTAGATAAAAAAATAACAGATATAAAACCTGTTTCTAAAAAAGAAGCAATAAGTAGTAAAGCTAAAGTAGAACCAAAGAAAGAAGTAGCAAAAAGCGCTAAAGTAGTTACTCCGGTTGTTAATGTAAAGCCAAATAATGATAAAGAAAAAGTAAAGAATGATAATAAAGCTCTAGTAAAAGTTAGTGTTAAAAATGAATCTAAGGCACTACTATCTAAAGATAAACAAAAATGTGTAAATGGATTTAGTAAAGCATTTGCTATTATAGCAAAAATTATGGAAATCTTTTCTTATGTAGGAGCTGGATTCGTAATTGTAGCTATGGTATTTGTTCCATTATTATCTAGCAATATAGACGTTACTGAAAATAGTATTGGACTTAAATCTGTTAAAGAAGCAAGATTAGAATTAGTTGAAGAAGAAGGGAAACATAGTATTAAAGCTGGAGATGAACTAGTAGCTGACTTATCTGCATCTGAAGCTGATGTTGTTAAAGAAGTATTAAAAAATGCAGACTTAACAAAAGTTGTAGTATATATAGAAGGAGCTTGCTTAGCGTATGGAGCAGCACTTGTATTTATGGCATTAGTTCTTAATAATTTAAATAAGTTATTCAAAAATATAAGTGATTTAGATACACCATTTAGTATGGAAAATGTTAATTATATTAACAAAGCAGCATATATGCTAGTTGGAGCTTTAGCTGTACCAATTGTTATTGAGTTAATATTTGAATTAATTACAGGAATAGATATAAGTGTTAATGGTAATCTTGTATATTTATTAGTAATTATAGGATTATTTACAATGGGTTATGTATTTGAATATGGATATAAACTACAAGAAAAAACAGATGCTAAAATGTATGGAGAAGTAGACTAATATAAATTAATTCCTCCTTTCAAAAAAGTAGAGACTAGTAAAATCTCTACTTTTTTTGTATAATGGTTATGAAAGAAGGTTAATATGAAACATAAAAATGATTGGTTAATAGTAATAGGTTCTTTTCTTTTATTTGCAATCTTTATTGGATTTATTATTTACAATTTTGTAAATGCACAGATAAGAGAAAATACTAATATTGATGAATATGAATCTACTTTAAAAGAATTAAAAGAAAACTCTGATGCACATTCTTTACTTTATATATTTCCAGATAGTGTAAATAAAGATAATGTTTTAGAATATAAATATGCTGAGAGTGATGGATTATTTGATGGATCTTATCTATTTTATTTAGTAGAAAAGTATAATGAAGAAAACTTTAACAATGAAGTAGAAAGATTAAATAGTATTAAAGTAGAATTTAAAGAAGAAACTAAAAGCATATTATATACTGAAGAAGGGTTTAATTATCCGGCTTATGTAACTATTTATGATAATAATGGTACAAGTGAGTATGCTTTAGTTAATAAAGAAGATAGTACTATTATATATGTATTCATGCAGTTATTTAATGAGTCAGATAGTAATATAGATGAAAAATACTTTCCTGTAGACTATCATGTAAACAAGAAAGATACTAAAAGAGATGGATATAATATGTATTATCACTTTTATAAAAACGGTGATGGTTATATGTTTGGTGAGAAGCCACTAGAAAAATAATAAAAAATATGTTATTATGTATATAGAAGAGAAATCTTCACAAAATAAAAAGGAACTTCTGATAATTGTCAGTCAGAGGTTACCACATAAGTGTTGGCCTTCTGCTTAGTCAGAAGGCTTTTTCTATTAGCACTGCTAAAGCAAATACTAACAAAATAATAATAGCGAGTAATACTTTGATGA
>CADBRE010000009.1 GCA_902797005.1 uncultured Erysipelotrichaceae bacterium
CTCATGATATACCTTTGAATTTTCATTCTCTTTCTCATTATTTTCTTTAACAAGACTACCTATGCTAACAGTCGCCGCTAGCGCTAAAGCTAATGCTAGTACTCTTTCGTTCTTTTCCATTTCAATTTCCCCCTTCATAAATGCTGATATAATTGTACCACAATAAAATACATTTGTCAATAGATGTACCATAAAGGTTACTATGCTAATTTCTTTATTTCATCAAGTAGTTTTATGGCTTCAATTGGTGTAACTTCATATGGATTGATATTTTTAATGAACTCTCTTAATTTGTCTTCTGGTTTTGTATCTAAATCAAGTTCCATTTGCTTTGTATGAGTTTTTTCTTTAGAAGAAGTTTCAAAAGTGCTAAGCATTTTTCCTGCTTCTTCAATTACTTCTTCTGGAAGATGGGCTAGTTTAGCAACATTTATACCATAGCTTCTATCAACTGCTCCGTCCAATACCTTATGAAGGAACTCAACTTCCCCTTCACTTTCTTTAATTGTGACATGAACGTTCTTTATTCCTTCTGTATATTCACTCATTTTAGTTAGTTCATGATAGTGAGTTGAAAACATAGTTTTACACTTTAAATGCTTACTTATATAAGTTATTATAGCACCAGCAAGGCTCATTCCATCATATGTAGAAGTACCGCGTCCAAGCTCATCAAACAAGATTAAGCTATCTTTAGTAGCGTTTCTTAAAGCGTATGCACTTTCTTTCATCTCAACCATGAATGTACTTTCTCCACCTACTAAATCATCTGATGCACCTATTCTAGTAAATACTTTATCAAATATTGGAAGATTTGCTTCACTGCAAGGTACAAAAGACCCAATTTGATTTAGAATCACTATTATTGCAAGTTCTCTCATATATGTACTTTTACCAGACATATTGGGCCCTGTAATCATTAAGATATTAGTATCTTTATCCATAATAACATCATTAGCAACATAATCATCTTTAATAACTTTTTCAACAACTGGGTGTCTTCCGTTTATTATTCTTATCTCGTGATTATCGTTAATCACTGGTCTTACGAAGTTATATTCTTCTGCTGCAGTACTTAAGCTTTGCATAACATCTAAAAATGCTACTTTAGAAGATACTTCTTGTAAATCTGCTATATAATTCTTAACTTCATCTTTTATCATATTAAATAGTTCATATTCCATATCTTTTATCTTATCTTCAGCATTAAGAATCATATCTTCTTTTTCTTTTAAAAGTGGTGTAATGTATCTTTCACTATTAGAAATTGTTTGTTTTCTAACATAGCCGAACTCATCTAATACATTTTTATCTTGTCCTTTACTAATCTCTATGTAATAGCCAAATACTTTGTTATACCCTACTTTTAAAGTCTTTATTCCAGTTCTTTCTCTTTCTTCATTTTCAAACTTACTTATGAAGTCTTTTCCATTCTTTCTGATGTTTCTAAGCTCATCTAGTTCACTGTTAAATCCAGGTTTTATAATTCCACCCTCTTTAATAGTTACTGGTGCATCTATATCAATTGATCTTTCTAGTAAGTCATATAGTTTATCAAATGTTTTTAGTTTTTCTAATCCTAAACTATCTAGTAATAAGTTTATATCAGGAAGAACCCCAATAGAAGTTTTAAGCTGTAGTAAATCTCTACCATTTAATGATGATATTGCAACTTTACCAGTTAATCTTTCCAAGTCATATATTTGGTATAAGAACTCTTTTAGTTCGCTTTTAATTAAGAATTCTTTATTTAAAAGCTCGATTAAATCGTGTCTTCTTTCTATTTCGTTTCTATCTACTACAGGTCTTAGGATAAACTCCCTTAATAGTCTTGCTACCATCGCTGTTTTAGTTTTATCAAGAAGCCATAATAGACTATAAGTTCTATCTTTATTTCTAATAGTTTCTACAAGCTCTAGATTTCTAACACTTTCTTTATTAAGTGATAGGTAGTCTTTAGAATCAACATATATTGGACTTTGTAAATGAGCAAGTTCTTTCTTTTGATTTGAGCATACATAAGATATAAGCTTTAGAGTGTTATCTTCTAGTTTTGCGTCAGATAAAATACTTACTTTGCTTCTAGGCATTCCTTTAATATCAGCATCATAAATTGATACAAATACATTATAGTTTTTGTTTAATATATTTAAAATGCTTTTATCAAAGTCACTGCTTACTACAACTTCATTAATGCTTAGATTTACTATTTCATTAATTAGGTTATCTTCACTATGAGAGATGAAACTAGCAAACATCTTACCACTTAAAAGATCTAAATAACTAAGTGCATACATGTGATTATAGTCAGTAATACTTGCTATAAAGTTATAGTTTTTCTCGTCTAAGGATTCACTATTAGTTCTAGTTCCTTTACTAACCACCTCTATTACTTCTCTTTTAACTATTCCTTTAGCTTGTTTTGGATCTTCCATTTGCTCACAAATTGCAACTTTATATCCTTTGTCTAATAGTTTATCAAGGTAAACATTAACCGCGTGATGAGGAACACCACACATTGGGACGCGTTCAGATAGTCCTGCATTTTTACCTGTAAGGGTAAGCTCTAGTTCATGAGAAGCTAATATAGCGTCTTCAAAAAATAATTCATAAAAATCGCCAAGTCTATAAAAAAGTATTACTCCTTCATACTCTCTTTTTGTCTTTATATACTCCTTCATCATCGGGCTAACCATAGCTATATCTACATCTGATAACTTCATTTTTACCACCAAAACCTATTTTACTACATTTTTTTAAAATGATAAAGAACTTTATGCTTGCTTTTTTTGCTAATTATGTTGACTTATAAATATCTAATGCGGTGCAATTAATACATGAAGAGAAAAACTGGCATGTAAGCCTTTTACATTTTACTTCAATGAGGGGTATAAGAGTTATGTGTTAACCCAAATGCAAGAGCTCCGAGGGTTTAGTATATTTGAAAGAAACAATTATATTCTACTAATTGCTTCTTTTGTTTTATCCATTTTACTCTCACCACTTATTCTAAGTACTATAAACATACATAGCATTAGATTTATTGTAAATGATCCACCATAGCTTAGGAACGGTACTGGCGTTCCTGTCATTGGTATTAATGCTAATATTCCAAGTAAATTAACTAATATATGAATAAGTAAATACATTCCTATTCCATATGCAATAATAGAGTTTCTAAGATTAGATGCGCTTTTAGCAATTACTACTATTCTATATAAAATAAATGCGTACCCGGCTATAAATAGAACTCCTGCTATAAGTCCTAATTCTTCTACCATAATTGGAAATATCATGTCAGTGTGGCTATCTGGTAAATACAAATACTTTTGGGTTGAATTTCCTATTCCTTTTCCAAATAATCCACCATTATTAAAAGCTATAAATCCGTTGCAAACTTGATATCCCGTGTTTTCTGTATATCTAGTACATGGTGCTTTATATGTTAATCTGCTTGATTGCATTTCGTTTAGAAAAAATGATCCACTTAACAAAAGAACTGCTGCAGCCACAGCTACACTTCCAGCTAATATTTTAAGTTGTTTTACCATTTGATTGCCTTTGAATGGAATTGCAAAGAATGTAAGAAACGCTACTGCGGCTGTTATAAGAGCTGTTCCTAAATCCGGTTGTCTAAATATTAAAAAGAATACAATCATTGAATAAATTATAGGTATTAAGAAGCTATATTTACTATTCATTTTATCTTGTAGTTCGCCATAGAATACGCCAAAATATATTATTATGACTGTTTTAGCTATTTCACTTGGTTGAAAACCGAATGAACCTATTGCTATCCATGACCTTGCTGAGTTTACTATTCGCCCCTTAACTAATACATACACAAGAAGTACTAAAACTAGCATGCAGGCGAAGTTTATATATTTTTTATATTTCTTAGTAGATTTTCTTAGTATAAATACAAATCCTATAAAATAGCTAAATACAAAGAATATTATTTGTCTTATAAAGAAATAATAAGGGCTTTCATCATATTCCATTACTGCACTTACACTAGAAGCTGAAAGCACCATGAAAACACCTATAATACTATATAGGATTACCATAAATAACAAAGGTTTATCAATTTTACTTAGTATACTCTTTTTCATATCTTTTCATATAATATAATACCACATATTAATCTATTTTTGAATTATAAATTTAAAATAGGTGATTATTTATGTCAATAATCTTTTTTTAGCATATTCTATTATAGGAAAGATAAAGGAGGTTTAACATGTATTATTACGGATATCAAGGTGGGTATAACAATTACTACCCTACTTATGGTGGATACGGAAATTACGGATATGGATGTGGCAATTCTTATGGATATACCGGTGCAATTATATTAGTATTATTTATTCTTTTAGTAGTTGTTTTTGGAGCTGGCTTCTTAAATAATGGATGTTGTAATAACTAAAATAGAAAGGTTTTATTCCTTTCTATTTTCTTTTGTATAGATATCTTTTATATTTTAAACCGTTTGTTTCATAATCACCTAGCAAATGTTTTTCATAGTTTTCTTCATTAAACTCTGGGAAATATGCATCGGCTTTTGCACTTGCTTCTATTTGTGTCAAATACATTTTTTCACAATATTTTAATAGTGATTTATATATTGAAGCTCCTCCAATTACATATATCTCTTCATCTTTAAGTTCTTCATCAAGCAAAAACTCATCTATGCTTTTATATACTTTTATGCCTTCAGTTTCTTTTAGCGTAGAAGATATTACTAGGTGTTTTCTATTAGGTAACAACCCATTTAAACTAATAAATGTTTTCTTTCCCATAACTATATAATGGTTTGTTGTAGTTTCTTTAAAAAAACGAAGATCCTCTTTAATTCTCCATATCAAATCATTATTAAATCCTAGTTCTCTATTCTCTCCAATAGCTGCGATAATAATAAGCTTCATAATTCCTCCTTAATATGCAATTCATAACTAAATACTATCACAATTTAAATATTTAAACAAGCAATCATTTTAATATTGCTTTTTTGTGCACTTTTTGGTACAATATAACTCGTTAGGAAGTGATACTATGCTTAAAACTAAAGATATATTAGATGAAAAGAATCCAATTCTTCATAAAAAGTGTGATGAAGTTATATTTCCACTTAGCGAAGATGATTTAAAGTCAATAGAAGATATATATAAATATTTAAGAGATTCACAAGATGAAGAACTTGCTGAAAAAGAAGATTTAAGACCAGGTATGGGAATGGCTTTTCCGCAGATTGGGAAACTTAAAAGAATATTTGTTATTTCTTATAAAACTGAAGAAGGAGATTTTATTGAATATACAGTTATAAATCCTAAACTTATAAGCTATTCTAATGAAAAAGTTTATGTAGAAGAAGGAGAAGGATGTCTTTCAGTAAATAGAGAGGTTGAAGGAATTGTACCAAGATGTGCTAGAATTACTGTTGGCTTTTATGATGAAAATGGGCTTTATAAAGAAGAAAGAGTTCGCGAAGAAATTGCTGTTGCTTTCCAGCATGAAATGGATCATCTAGATGGAATTATGTTTACTGATAGAATTGATAAAAAAGATCCGTTTAAAGATCAAGACAAAATGAGAAGTATTTAGTACTTTTCTTTTTTTAACTTTTATTATATAATTTGTATAGGATAAAGGTGGTTAAATGAAACATTTATATAGAATGATATTTTGGGGTTTAATAATGGTTATATGTATTGTAGCTGGAGTTTTAGGTATCTCTCAAAGCAATCAAAACTTTGCACCTGTAAAGAATAAATTAAACTCAATAGTGTATAATTTTAATAACAACGAAAATGTTAAAGCTTTTAATGACAGAGGCATTACTCTTAATGCTAAGCTAAAAGGAAGAAAAATAGTTATAACATATGACTCTACAAAAATAAGTAAATACACATATAGCTATAAAGACGGATATTTAGAAACAACTTTTGATAGTAAGGATTCCTTTGGCACTACTCAGCTTATGATAATGGCCACTTCTATCGGAGATAATTTCGGTATAAATGAAAATAGTATTTACGGTATAATAACTAGTAACAATTATCTAAATTATACTTTAGATAGCGGTATTGAAGCTAAGCTTAATAATGGCAAATATACTATTAAATTAAATGTTGAATCACCAATTACAATAAATGAGAGTACTTTATAATGAAGTACTCTCATATTTAATTATCAATTTTAATAGTTTCTTCAAGAAGTTTTTCAAGCCAGTCTTCATATATAAAAGAACCATTTTTCATTATCTCTTTATCTAAAACCTATCCTTGTATAGTAAATGCTATCAAGACATTTGACGCTCATATTCTAAATTGTGTAGCACGCAGTGAATTCACTCTATAACCAACTGATAATTGCATCAAGATTGTAAAACTCAACTTTTCTTTTAACATTTCTATTTCCTTCTTGTTCAACTAATTCCATTTTGGAATAAGTTGAACTTTTTGTTAGCTCATTTTCATTATAAATGCTATCAATGGTTGTTCTACATCAAATAATTCTGCCATAGATTTTTGAGTCATCCACTAGGCAAACAAATTAAGAAAAAACAACTTTGTTCAAAGTTGTGTTGTAATAGCTTATATTGGTTCCCGATACTGCCATATTATAAGTGTCAGAACGCTCTTTCTATCAATGGATAGACTAAACTCTTTTGTTTTCGCCTATTAAAGCTATAGGAACGCTTAACTGTTTGATTCTTTCAATTAATCTTCTAGCTTTTATTTTTTCTACTCCACTAGAAGTGTTAGCTAAATGTTCTTCAAGTTCTTCTAAATTAAAATTAGATGTAAAGAATGTTATTTTCTTGTTATCCATTCTAGACTGAAGTAATGTTCCAAGTACTTCATCTCTAGCCCACTGAGAGTTGTTCTCTGCCCCAATATCATCTATTAGTAATACATCGCAGCTTTCTACTTCATTATATATCTGCTCGAATGAGATATTACTACTATTAAATGAATCTTTAAGTTTTTTTAGTAGTGTTGGATAATAAACACTAACGCATGTACTTCCTTTTTTAGATAGCTCATTCAAAACAGCATTTAATATATAACTCTTTCCACTTCCAAATGAGCCATATAAATAAACACCTTTACAAGAAGGATATTCTTTCATAAACTTCTTTATATATTTAAGTACTTCTACTCTAGAAGAATCATCAACAAATATATCTTTCATCTTCGCGTTTCTAAGTAGCTCATTTGTTTCATAAAAAATGGTATTAGATTTGTTCTTATCTTCTTCTTTCTTATATTTACAAGGAGTAAATGAAAACACTAAATTGCCATCATTAAACTTAGGATAATCGACATAACCTTTAACTTCATTTTTACATTCTTTTAATCCCTTACAACCTTTGCAGTTTCTAAGCTCATTACAAGTGTTTTCTAACTTAGATGTATATTTCATCAAATCTTCTTCATTAGCATTTAATTTAAGCACTAAAGACGCAAATAAATCATCTTCCATAGCAAGTTTAAAACTTTTAAAGTTTGCATCATTTATATCATTCTTAGTTTTTAATAATTC
>CADBRE010000010.1 GCA_902797005.1 uncultured Erysipelotrichaceae bacterium
AAAGATGTATATATAGACATACTTTTATTTAATTATATCTATAACTGTTTTGTTCCTGTAGAACTAAAAGTTGATGCTGTAAAAGAAGAAGATATAGGACAGTTACAGGTTTATATGAATGCTATAGATAGAAACCTTAAAACTCCTTATATGAATAAAACTGTAGGAATAATAGTGTCTAAAGAAAATGATAGATTCGTTGTTAGATATTGTTCAGATGATAGAATTAAGTTTATTGAATACAAACTAGAAAGTGAGGTAAAAGCATGAATTATTACAATGAGATAAAAACAGAACTAATAAAGAATGAAGCGTATAAACAAGTTAAGGATTATAGTAAAAATAGACATGATTTAGAAACATATTACAATGTTGGCAAATTACTTATTGTAGCACAAGGCGGTGAAGAAAGAGCTAAGTATGGAAACGGACTTATCAAAGAGTATTCAAAAAGACTAACTGAAGAGTTAGGAAAAGGTTATACAGTCTCTGCACTAAAAAGAATGAGACAATTCTATATAATGATTCAAAAAGGTGCGCAACCTGCGCACCAATTATCATGGAGTCATTACATTGAGATTTTGCCTATAAAAGATATAAATGAACAAAGCTATTATATTAATATTTGCATACATCAAAACTTAGGCAGAGATGAATTAAGAAAACGTATTAAATCAAAAGAATATGAAAGACTACCAGAAGAAACAAAAAAGAAGTTACAAAATGATGAACCTCTTGAAGTAACTGACTTAGTGTCTAATCCAGTAGTTATAAATACTAATAATAAAGATCTAACTACATTTAATCATAAAGTCTTAGAAGAATTAATACTAGAAGATTTAGATAATTTCTTACATCAAATGGGCGAAGGATTTGCTTTTATAGGTAATGAATATAGAATCTCAGACAAATCTTTAGACAAAGATGTATATATAGACATACTATTATTTAATTATATCTATAATTGTTTTGTTCCTGTAGAACTAAAAGTTGATGCTGTTAAAGAAGAAGATATAGGACAGCTGCAAGTTTATATGAATGCTATAGATAGAAACATTAAATCTCCATCAATGAATAAAACCGTAGGAATTATAGTTTCTAAAGAAAACGATAAATTCGTTGTTAGATACTGTTCAGATGATAGAATTAAGTTTATAGAATACAAACTAAAAAATGCAAGCAATGCCTGCACTTTTTAACCTATCATATTTATTAACACTGGTCCTAGTATAAGAAGCAAGATAATTGGTATAAAGAATAATACTGAAACTATACTTATCTTAATTGGCATCTTAGCTATTCTAGCCTTAGCTTCAAATAACTTTTTATCCCTTAAATAATCCACTTGATTATAAAGAGTTTCTACTACTTCACTACCAAATACATTAGTGTGAGTTATATTAAGTATTACATTATTTATTGTATCACTAGGTATTCTCTTCTTCATATCATTTAAGCTTTCAGTAAGAGTTTTACCATATTCTAAAGCATCAAGTGTTACTTCAAACTCTTTAGATAACTCACTATCTATATTTCTTGTAGTAAGCTCAAGTGCTGCTTTTAAGTTTCTACCTGTCTCAAGTGAAAGGGTTAATACTTCAAAAAAGAATAATGCTTCGCTTTCTAGTTTTACTCCTCTTTTCTTAATCCTCATATCAAGCATTATGTATTCCATTCCAAAGTAAACAGCTAAAGTAACTAAAGGCGCTACTATATAGGCATAATTACTAAATAGAAGTGTTACAAAGAACACAATTAAACTTATGATTAATCTTGAGTTCATAAAATCAATCGGGTCTATCTTATTATAAATACCTAGTAAAGTAGTCTTAGTCTTTATTCTTTTAATACTTTTCTTAGTGTATATCTTCTCTACTAAATTATTACTCATATGCATTCACCTTCATTATCTTTTTAACAACAAGTACATAAAGAGCATAAAGAAGTAAAATTAATATTAGTACTAGTATTCCTATTTGTGTTTTGAAAAGTGGATTAAAGTACTGCGGATTAAGAACAAATATTACTAAACTTATAGCAAAAGGAATAACAAGCAAAAACCTATATACAAATATACTAGACGCAGTAACGGTCTTTAATTCATCATTAAGTTTCTTCTTGTCAAAGAACTCTCTTTCAATTGATTTAAATACCTTAACAATATTACCACCAGTCTTATTAAGAAGTGTTAAAGATGTAGTTATAAACTTAACATCTTCTAGATGCACTCTTTCATAGAATCTAGAAAATACAACTTCAATAGTAAGGCCATATGACAAATCTAAATGAATCTTTTTAAATTCGTCACCTATCGCACCATCTAGTTCATTCTTAACTATTTCTATAGCTTGCATGATTGACATACCACTTTTAAATGCATTATTCATAATTATAATTGCTTTAAGTAAATCATCTGATATTTGTTTTCTTTTCTTCCTATACTCTATCTGAATAAAGATATCTATAACAAAGAATCCTATTAGAAAAGAAAGTAATATTCCTACAAAAGATATCCTAACATACTGAAACATCATTGTTATTACGTATAGAATAGAAGTAAACACTCCCAGTAAAAGTTTAATAGAAATATAATCTATACCACTTCTCTTTTCTAGCTGATCATAAGTTATATGTTTCTCATAAGATTTACCGTAGTCACTAAGTACTTTGCTCTTCTTTATAATACTTGATACTTTAATAACCAAATTATGTAAGATAATAATTATTTTATCAGAGATACTTGTTTCTTTATTTACTAAAGGATCAACTGTATATTTAGAGAACTTCTTATCTAAACTTATATTATGTCTTGCCTTTATAACATACAAAAGAACTAGGAATAATAGACCAATAACAGTAATTTGAACAGCTAATAATTCTACTATTACCTCCCCGTTCATTTTTTACTTCCCCCTTTTGGATTTTCAAAAATGTAGTCTATATCTATAATACCTTTTTGTCTAAGTTTATTAAGTACTTTTGGTGTGAAATCATATCTTACAAACTCACCATTAACGTTTCCACTTTCAGATAAACCATCTTGTTTAAATACAAATATATCTTTAAGTACGATTGACCCGTCTTCTATTCCATCAAGCTCGCTTATACTTACAACTTTTCTTCTACCGTCATTTAATCTTTCAATACAAATAACTAAATCAATTGCATTATTTATATACTCTCTTATGGCTTTAATTGGAATATCTATTCCACCCATAAGTACCATAGTCTCTAATCTATTTAGTGCATCAATAGCCCCATTCGCGTGCATTGTAGTAAGTGATCCATCATGTCCAGTGTTCATAGCTTGAAGCATATCAAAGGCTTCTTTACCACGTACTTCTCCAACTATAATTCTATCGGGTCTCATACGAAGAGCATTAATAACTAAATCTCTAATTGTTATTTCTCCTGTTCTTTCATAGTTCATTACTCTAGTTTCAAGAGGAATAACATGTTCCTGTCTAAGTCTAAGTTCAGCTGCATCTTCAATAGTAACTATTCTTTCATTTGGAGATATAAAGCTACTTAATATATTAAGAAGTGTTGTTTTACCTGAACCAGTACCACCACATATAATCATATTTAATCTTCCTAAAATGCAAGCTTCTAAGAATCTAGCCATATAAGGTGTCATAGTACCCATTCTAAGTAAATCATCAATATCTGCAATACTTTCCTTAAACTTTCTTATAGTTATAACTGGTCCCTTTAAACTAAGAGGCGGTATAACAGCATTAATTCTTGAACCATCTTTAAGACGAGAATCCACCATTGGATTAGAAGCATCTATTGTTCTACCTAGAGGCTGGATCATTCTTTGGATAGTTCTAATTATATGCTCATCATTAATAAATGAAACACTTTCATCTTTAATTAATCTACCATCTATTTCAATATATATTTCATCTGGTCCATTAACCATAATTTCTGTGATATTTTTGTCTTTTAAAAGTTCAGTTAAAGGTCCATATCCATTTATTTCATTATCAATTAAATTATAGATGTGGCTTCTCTCTAAATTAGTTAAATCATATCCTTCTATAGATCTATCTATTTCATTATTTATGTATTCATTTAAAGAAGCTCCCTTAGGTACTTCAGTATCTATTAAGTTTTCAATAATCTTAGTTCTTAACTCATCAAGTAATACCTTATCTTTAAATATTTCATAGTCAGTTAAAGGAGTTATAACTTCTTTAGAAGAAGTAACATCAAATGCTTCAAGTAAGTTACTTTTCTTCATCTTTATCTTCTCCTTTCGCATCACTTATAATAAGCTTTAAAGTATTATAATCTGTTTTACATTTCTTTTGATATGCACTTAAAAGTGAAGGCACCTTACATTCATATAGATAGCTAGTTAAGTCTTTTATGTATGAATTTTTTGAAATGCTATAATCAATATTCGCACCTATTATCTTCTTCATATCACTCATGCTAAAGTATGGTGTTTTAAAATCTATGCTTAAGTTTAGTAATACTTTAAAGTTACTCTTATCTATATCATTAAATATATTTAAAATGTTTCTAGTGTTCTTAAGTGTAAATAAATCATTATCTATTACAAATAGTGTTTCATCTACTGTATCCATAGTTATTATATTTACTTCGTTCATTGCACTTTCTGTATCTATTATAACCAAATCATATTCTCTTCTAACTTTATCTATAAGCATAGGCAAATATTTACTAGTTATTTTGTTTCCTTGTCTAGGATCTTTAGGTGCGCATAAAACATCTATATTTTCATTATATTTGTAAACATAGTCTTCTAATTTTCTGTATCTATTATTAAGTAAATCATCTGTTAAATGGTAAATACTCTTATTTATTTCTTCATTTATAATCGTGCATATATTTCCTGTATGCATATCAAAATCTAGAAGTAGTGTTTTATACCCCATAGAACTTGAAACACCAGCTAAGTTTAAAGCAAGAATAGTTTTTCCTACTCCTCCCTTAGGTGCATATAAACAAATTGTTTTACCCTTTATTTTAACAGCCATTCTTTTTTCCCTTCTTTAACAATCACTTACTTCAATTAAGTAATCATCTATCTTTATTATTTTACCAAATACACTTTCTACCCTATAGTTAATTATATCACAGTTTTTATCATTTGCACTAGACTTTTTAATTTCAGCATCTATATCATTGATTTTAAAATACTCTTTTAAATCTAGATTCTTTTCTTTTGCTTCTTCTAGAAGCCTTTCTCCTCTTATCTTGGCATTGTACATAAGTCCCACATCTACCACAAGTGCAAGAGCTAGAATCATAAGTGGAAGCATTATTACAAACATAACCAAGCTTTGACCTTTTTTATTCATAATATACTACCCTTTTTACTTCTACTTTATAATCTTTTCCAAGTATTTGACTAAGTCCAGGAGTTATAAACTCTATCTTGCTTTGCAAATAAAATTCAATATATTCGTTATCTTTATTTGTTATTTTTATTGTATTGTCTTCATTATTAAGTTTAAGAAAAGCTTCTATTTCTTCATAAGTTTTCTCTTCTTCATACATTTTAACAACATCTGTAGTTAAACTTTCAAGTTCATTCTTTCTAATTACTATTCTACCAAAATCAACACTTCCAAAAAAAAGCATTATTAATATTGGAAGTATTATTATAAACTCAACAAGTGCTTGCCCTTTTTTATTCATGTTAATCCCTTCTTTATTCTTTAATTACTAGGTGTACTATATGCCTCTCCACACACAAGACTTACTGACGGCTTATTATTTGTATATGTTATAGTCCCTGAGCACACCGTCTCTTGATACTTAACTGCATCTATATATTTTTCACTAACAAGTGTAGCAAGTGAAACTGTCCCAGAAAAAGTGTAATCAGTATTTCTGGTTATTGTACTTGGACAACTCTTACCTCTTATAGGATTTTTACAATAATCTTCTAAGTATAGTAGTGCCGCTTCTTTTACACCAGCTTCTTGCAACTGCATAGTTTTATCCATACTATTCCCAAATATTCTTGCCATATTAGGTATAATTAACAGCATTACAGCTCCAATTAAAGCTATAACAGCAAGTATTTCAACTAATGTAAAACCCTTTTTATTCACAATAACCATCTCCTGGTTTTTCACCAGCATGATATTCAGTATTTGATAAATTGCATCCTGTTTTAGTAATTGAATCTTTTAAATACCCACCAAATAAATTAACTAAAGTAATAGCTATAACGCTAATTAAAGCAATAATTAAAATATATTCAGTTAAAGCTTGACCATGTTTATTTTTCATATCTTATTCTCCTAATATAATTTTATAAAAATTACTTTATTTTGTCAATGAAAGAAGCTATAATTATACTATGAAAAGATTAAAAATAAAAAATAATTATATAAATGTAATTGAAATGAACACATTTTTAAAGAAGTTAAATGGTTTAATGTGGAAGAAAGAACCCATTAAGGATTGCTACATTTTTAAAAACACTAATGGAATACATACATTTTTTATGTTTCAAAAGATAGATGTTATACTAACAGATAAGAACTTTAAAGTATTAAAAACTTATGAAAAGCTTTCTCCTTGGAAAGTTATACTACCTAAAAAGGGAGTCTACTATACTATTGAAGCACCATTAAACATTTCTTCATTAATTAATATTGATGAAGTCTTGACATTTGAAGAAAATTAAGGTATTATTAAGAAGTCAGGCAATGGAGACGTACTCAAGAGGCTGAAGAGGCGCCCCTGCTAAGGGTGTAGATCGGGAAACTGGTGCGAGAGTTCAAATCTCTCCGTCTCCGCCATTTAAGATAATTAGTCCTTTTATAAGGATTTTTATTTTGCCCTTTTGCATATAATAGTAATGGTGATAAATATGTATAAAAACTTAATTAAATCTTATGCTATGAAAATAAAACCTGAAGATGTTATTGATTATGGAAAAAAAGAAGGCGTTGATGTTACTTTAGAAGAAGCAACCCTATTTGTAGAAACAGTAAAAGCTAATGCAGATTATATATTAGTAGGACATGCTTATGAAGTGCTTGAATCTATAAAAAACAAAATAAGTACTCCCGCATATCAAAAACTAGAAGAATTACTAGCAAAGTACCAAAAGTTTATTAACTAAAAAAATGCCAAACTTGTTGACTTAAACGATATTTTATGGTAAATTATATAAGAAGTTTAAGGAGGCACAAAATGGCTAAAAATATATCTAATAGAAAAAATATGAGTGGAAACAACAGACCTTTCTCATTAAAGGCTACAAAGAAGACTCAAAAAGTTAATTTACAAACAGTTAAAGTTAACGGTAAAAAAGTTAGAGTTTCTGCTAAAGAATTAAGAACAATGGAAAAATAAATAATCACCTATTTAAAAGTGATTATTTTTTTGTGTTTTAAACTCCCATTGTCATAGTTTCAGGTAAAGTGCTTCCTCCATCAATTACAATACCCTGCGCTGTTATATAACTTGCTTCATCACTGGCAAGGAATGCTGCAAGTTCTCCTACTTCTTTTGGATCAGCTAATCTTCCAAGAGGTATTGCACTTGCTATTCCATCTATTACACTTTCTGGATCATCAGGATTAGATAAATTAGCCATATTTTCTACAAGTGGTGTCATTACATATCCAGGCATTATTGCATTTACTCTAATATTGTCCTTAGCAAGTTCTGCAGCTAAACTTTTAGTAAACCCTAGCACTGCCGCTTTGCTTGTTGCATAAGCTACCTCTCCAGCATCCGCGACCATTGGCCCTGTAACGCTAGACATATTAACAATCGCACCTTTTTCATTTGCTTTAATATAAGGAAGAACAACTTTAGTCATATTCCAAACACCATTTATATTAATTCCAAAATGATAGTTTCTAACCTCATCTTCCATCTCTTCAAATTCTTTTAAATCACATACTCCAGCATTATTAACTAGAATATCTATTCTTCCAAGTTTATTAGCAGCATCACTAATTACATCTTCTATTCCTTCTTTATCTCTTACATCCACTTGATAAGGTAAAACATTATCACTTTCCAAAGACATAACCTCTTCATCATAATCAAGTACAACTACTTTAGCACCATATTTCACAAAAACATCAACTATACCTCTTCCAATGCCTTTAAACCCTCCTGTTACTACTGCTACTTTTCCATCTAATTTCATTATATTCACTCTCCTAATATAATTATTATACACAAAAGAAAAGCTCCTAAACCATCAAGTTTAAAAGCTTTACATTAATTTACTATTTAAGTTTTCTTCTTAACACATGAGCTTCGTATGTATTATCCATAAGTTCATATACTGTCATTGGTCCAACACCACCAGGAACTGGTGTAATATAGCTGGCTTTCTTAGAAACATTATCAAAGTCTACATCGCCATATAGCTTCTTATCTTCTCTGTTGATTCCAACATCTATAACTACTGCACCTTCTTTAACCATTTCTTCAGTTATAAAGTGCTTTTTACCTACTGCAGCGACTAAGATATCAGCTTCTCTAGTGTATTTTGCTAAATCTATAGTTCTTGAGTGACACAAAGTCACAGTCGCATTTCTAGTTGTAAATAAACAGGCTAGAGGTTTACCTACTAATATACTTCTACCAACTATTACAACATGCTTGCCTTCTATTTCAATGCCATAGTTATCAAGTAAATCAATAATTCCTTTAGGAGTGCAACTAACTAAAGCTTCTTCACCATGCATAAGTTTACCAGCATTAATAAATCCAAGTCCATCAACATCTTTATATTCACTTATTTCATTAACCGCCTTTACACTATCAATATGTTTAGGAAGTGGCATCTGCACTATGATACCATCTATTTGTTCATTATTATTAAGTTTATCTATTTCTTCTTTTAATTCTTCATCAGTAATACTTTCATCAAACTTCTTATGAATAAAATAGTAACCTAATCTAGTAGCAAGTTTTTCCTTTTGACCTATATAAACATTACTAGCTTCATCACTTCCAACCTGAATTACAGCAAGACCTACAAGTTCATTTAATCTCTCAACCTTACTTTTTAACTCTTCTATCTTCTTTTCCCTTAATTCTTTACCATTTAATAGTTCCATAATCCACCCTCCTATAACTATATTAACACTAAAAATAAAGAAAAGCTAGTTAAATTAGCTTCTCTAAAATATTACTGATATAGGATATGACTTATTCTTTTCATCAAGTGGATAAACATCAGGATAAAAACACAATAATCCACCAGGCCCTACATTCATTTTTTTGTTTTCAAGTGTTTCAAAATTACTAATCATTGATTTATTTGGATTTGCTGTTTTTTTAATTTCAAATGGATAAACAGTTCCATCTACCTCAAATAATAAATCTATTTCTTTTTGATCTCTATCTCTATAATAATATATTTTGTAATTAAGCTTTCTTATTGAGTTTCTCATATTCTTAATTATTTCACTTACTATATATGTTTCTAAAAACTGTCCTGAAGTACTTGAGTTTTCTAGTGTTTCTTTTGTACTCCAACCACATAGATATGCACATAATCCTGTGTCCATAAATATTATTTTAGGTGACTTAATAGCACGGCTAAGCATGTTATTAGAGTAAGGTTGTAATAAGTATATAATATCACTTGCCTCTAGAATAGATAGCCAACGTTTTGCTGTTGTAGCATCTATATCCGCATCTTCCGCTAAACTATTGTAGTTTAATACCTCTCCAGTTCTTGCTGCGACTGCAACCATAAACTTTCTAAACCTATTTAAATCTCCAACTTGCGTTAACTGTCTGACATCCCTTTCTAAATATGTTTGAATATAATCTTCAAAGAATTGATTTCTATTTACTTTATCAGCTATATATTCTGGCATTCCTCCATCAAATATGTCTTCAAATATATTACTAAAATCTATATTATTTGTTTTAATATCAGCAGGGTTAAACTCTTTAACTTCAATATTATGTTTCTCATCATAGCTTAGTGAAGCCATTTCTAATATAGAAACTCTACCAGCAAGCGATTCTGAAATATTACTCATTAATGAAAACTTTTGTGAACCAGTAAGCCAAAATCTTCCTTTTTCATTAGTTTTATCTACTTCCATTTTAATATATGAAAACAACTGAGGCGCATACTGTACTTCATCTATAATAACTTTACCAGGATAATTCATTAAGAATAATTTAGGATCATTTTTTGCTAAATCCCTTAATGACATATCATCTAATGTTATATATTTTCTATCTTCTTCTTTTAAATTAAGCATAAAAGTTGATTTTCCTACTTGTCTAGCTCCTGTAACAAGTACTACTTTTCTACTACTTGCTAGTTCTTTAAACTTATCTTCCATATTTCTTTTTATCATTTAGTTTTCACCTCAATAAAAGTATATCATAATATGATTAATTAATCAACGGCAAAAATAGGATTAATCCTATTTTTGCCAGAAAACAAAAGAAAGACTAGTTAAATTCTAGTCTATCTTTAATATAATCCTTAACTTCATCTAGTTTTAAAGTTATTTGTTCCATTGTATCTCTATCTCTTAATGTTACAGTTCCATTATTTAGTGTTTCATCATCTACCGTTAAACACCATGGAGTACCAATCGCGTCTTCTCTTCTATATCTTTTACCAATATTAGCTGTTTCATCATATGTAACCATAAAGCTTTTAGCTAGTTCATTAGCTATTTCCATAGCTTTTTCACCATGTACTTTCTTTATAAGTGGAAGAACAGCAACTTTATAAGGTGCTAAGTAAGGTTTTAATTTTAAAACTAATCTTTCTTCTCCGTTTTCTAGTGTTTCATTTGTATAAGCATTATCAAGAAGTGCTAAGACAGTTCTATCTAGTCCATAAGTACTCTCTATGATGTAAGGCACAAACTTCTCATTAGTCTCTGGATCTAAATAAGTCATAGAAGTTCCTGAGTATTCAGTATGTCTAGTTAAGTCAAAATCAGTTCTGTTGTGAGTACCATTTATTTCTCCCCATCCAAAGTTAAATAAATACTCAATATCGCATGCTTGTTTAGCATAATGTGCAAGTTTTTCATGATCATGATATCTTAATTTTTCTTCAGGAAGCCCTAAATCCATAAAAAACTTTTTACCATATTCCTTAAAGAAAGCATATAAATCTTCATCGTCACCTTTTTTACAGAATGTTTGATATTCCATTTGTTCAAACTCAATTGTTCTAAATGTAAAGTTACCTGGAGTTATTTCATTTCTAAATGCTTTACCTATTTGACCAATACTAAAAGGTAATTTAGTTCTCATAGTTCTTTGAACATTTAAGAAGTTTACATATTCCCCTTGTGCATTCTCTGGTCTTAAATAAACAACATTCTTAGAGTCATTTGTAACACCACGGTATGTTTGGAACATTAAATTAAACTGTCTAATATCAGTAAAATCACTCTTACCACATTTAGGACATGGTACCTTATGCTCTCTAATATAAGCCATTAACTCTTCTTGACTCATTGCGTCAGCATGTGCTTCACTATCAAAATCATCAACTAGATTATCTGCTCTATGTCTTGTTTTACAACTCTTACAATCAACAAGTGGATCAGAGAAACTACTAACATGTCCAGAAGCTTCCCATACTCTAGGATGCATTAAAATATCAGCATCAAGTTCATAAGCATTTAACCTTTCTTCAATAAATCTCTTTCTCCAAGCGTCTTTAACAGCATTTTTAAGTCTACTACCTAGTGGACCATAATCCCAAGTATTAGCTAGTCCTCCATAGATTTCACTACCCTGGAATATAAATCCATATTGCTTACAGTAGTTAACTAATTCTTCATTTGTTTTAACCATAATCTTTCATCTCCTTAAAATAAAAAGAGAACACTTCATATGGGCATATATGTGACGCTGTTCCACCATACTTTGTTCTCTTAAATATATAGCTCTTAGGTTTCCACGCCTAGTCATCGCTTTTCTATATAAATTATATGCTTTAAAACCATTTTAGTCAAGCTTTATCTGATAAGGACTATCTATTGTCCCGTTTCCTGATAGCCATTTTGTATTAGCTGTTAATGATAAGACAGGACGAATAACGCCATTAGAATTCGTCACGTCGACGTAGGAGTTGAAGCGGCCAGGGGGGTTAGACCCGTGGACGCCCCACGCGCCAGCAAAGGACGAAGAAGTGATGATACTAGGGCTAATTGTCCACCACCAGTTAGTACCAGTAATAGACTTTTCGGCTGTTGTACCAGTTGCATTAGCATTCAAATAATACCATGCATTTGAATTGTTTGTGCCTGACTTTCCTCCGGCAAATGCTACTTCATCCGCTGTCATTAAAGCTATTGGATAATCAAGATATCCATTCGTAAATTCACTACCATTAATGTTATACTTGTCTTTACTATATCTATCTTCTTTTGTGTTTCCATTTACAAGTGCCCATTCAATTCTTTCTTTAAATCCAGTTTCGCTTGCTCCGCATGCATATGATGGAGTAGTTGATCTCTTATTAAATCCAAATGTAATATCAGGTTGCATTACTGTATTACCGCTTCTATCATTACAATATACCGCTTTTGTATCTATATAATCTTCATATTCAGTATTTTCAAATGTAGCT
>CADBRE010000011.1 GCA_902797005.1 uncultured Erysipelotrichaceae bacterium
ATGGCACAAGAAGAAAGTGTTATTGATTTAATAAGAGATAGATACCCATATGTAGATTTTGTTTTTGGAACACATAATATAGATAATATGATTAAAGTCATAAATGAAAGCGCTAAAACTAATAGACAAACTATAGAAGTTTATAGTATATTAGGAAACATATGTGAAGGTATTCCTGAAAAGAAAGATTCTAGTATCTCTGCTTGGGTAGATATAATGCTAGGATGTGATAAGTTTTGTACTTACTGCATAGTTCCTTACACAAGAGGTACTCAAAGAAGTAGAAAGTTTGAAGATATTATAGAAGAAGTTATTGCATTAAAAGAAAAGAGTTATAAAGAAGTAACACTACTTGGACAAAATGTAAATGCTTATGGAAAAGATTTGTATAGTGATTATAACCTTGCTAATCTTCTAAGAGATGTATCTAAAACAGGTATAGAAAGAATAAGATTTGTAACAAGTCATCCATGGGATTTCACTGATGAAATGATAGATGCGATTGCCGAGTGCGAGAATGTAATGCCATATGTACATTTACCACTTCAAAGTGGATCTAATAGAATACTTAAACTTATGAATAGAAGTTATACTAAAGAAGAATACTTGACTTTATACAAAAAGATGAGAGATAAAATAAAGAATGTATCTATAACTACAGATATAATAGTAGGTTTTCCAGGGGAAACAGAAGAAGATTTTAACGAAACATTAAATGTGGTAAACGAATGTAAATTTGACGGAGCATATACATTTATATTCTCTCCTAGAGTAGGAACACCTGCAGCCAAACTTAAAGATGAAACACCACTTAGAGAAAAAGAAGAAAGACTATATAAACTTAATGAAATAGTTAATAAATATAGTAATGAATCAAATCAAAAACTGGTGGGAACAGTACAGAAATGCTTAGTAACTGGAATAAGTGAAAAAGATTCTTCTAAATACTGTGGATACACAGAAAGTATGAAATTAGTAAATATAATATCTGATGAAGATATAACTGGTAAAATAGTAGATGTTAAAATAGATGAAGCTAAAAGCTTTAGTTTAAATGGAACAAGAATATAGAAAAAGTGTAAATATAGACACTTTTTTTCTTTAATCTATTAAATATATGTTAAACTACTATTAGAGGTAGAGAAGTATGACTAAAAAAAATTATGTAAGAATAATATTTGTAAGCACTTGCATAATTGCCTTATTACTATGTGGGTACTTTGGCTTATTAAGAAACTATTCTGAAAAAGAAGAAGTGCAAGATTTCGAGGAAGTTAATTTAGTACTAGATATTAATAAGGAAGAAGAGAAAATTATTCCTAAAGCAACATTAACTTTAGTAGGTGATTTTCTATATGAAGAGCCTTACTATGATGCATTAAAAGCAGGGGATGAAATACCTTATTATTTTTCCAAAGTAAGAAAATACTTTGAAGGTGATGATATTAGTATAGGCAATATGGAAGTTGTAATAGATGATGGAACAATGAAAATAAGTGGATCTAACTACAGCTTTTGTGCTCCAAGAAGTATAGGACATGAAGTGACATCTTTAGATTTAGAAGTATTGTCCTTAGCTAACAACCATGCAAATGACAGAGGACTTGCAGGAAGAGTATCATCTAAAAAGTTCTTTAAAGAAAACTCTAGTATATTAACAGTAGGAACATATGACACAGAAGACAGAGATGTATCGGGAAACATAATTGAAATAAATGGATTAAAGTTTGGATTTCTATCATATACATACGGAACTAATAAAGCTATAACAGAAGATTTAAGATATACTTTAGGCTTATATAAAGATCCAGATATTTATAAAATAAATGATGAATACAAAGAATTAATGAAAAAAGATGTGGAAGCTTTAAAGGGTAAAGTGGACTGCTTAGTAGTACTTATGCACTGGGGATATGAATATACATTTAAAATAAATAGTGAACAAGAAGAACTTACTAGGTTCTTTAATGAACTAGGAGTAGACATAATAGTAGGAAATCATGCTCATAATATTCAACCTATTAAATGGGTAAATACAGATTATCACAACACATTAGTTTATTATGCATTGGGTAACTTTGTAGGAGCAGACTATACAGTACCAGGTGCTAGTAACTACTTTATTAAAGCTTATCAAATAGGTTTAATGTCTAGATTAAATGTAACTAAAACTGATGAAGGACTATTAATAGACAATATAACTACTGAACCAGTAATTAACTTTTATGACAAAAATATAAGGAACTTCTTATTAGTACCTTATAGAGATTACACACAAGAATATGAAACTAACCACTATATGTATAACAAAGGATTTAATAAAGACTTTATAGATGAAGTATATAATGAAGTAATAGATAAGGAATATCAAAAACAAATAGAATTATAAAAAGAGAAAGTAAACTAATTAATTAGTGTCTTTCTCTTTTTTCTCTTTAATTGGTTCTTCTAAATTATCTAAAGCATATTCAATACATTTATTTAATATCTTATTAATTGATACATTAGTTTTTATAGACAAATCTTCAATTCTTTTAAATAAACTCTTTCTAATTCTAATAGTTTTAAGAAGTGATTCTGAATTATCTTCTACTTCTATTCTTAATTTTTCCATGTAATCCTCCTACAAAAATGATATATTATTGTAATACAAAATGTAATATACACAAAAGTATCACAATTTGTAGTACATTTTTTCAAAGTTTTATGTTATACTAATTATAAGAGAGGTAAAAGATGAAAAAGAAGTATTTAATTATATCAATTATAAGTTTTTCAATTATACTTATAGGAATAAGCTATGCATTTTATACAGTGCAAATAGAAGGAACAGGAAAAAGCTATGTAATAAACACACCAGACTTAAAAGTTATATTTACTGATGGAACAGCAATTGGAGCTTCAGGACAAAAGCCAGGAGAATGGACTGAAAACAACATAAAAACATTTACAGTAGAAAGCCAAACTGATGAAGTATATAAATATAACATAGTTTTAAATGATTACTTAAACACATTAGAAACATACGGATATTTACAATATAAACTAGAACACACTTCAGCAAATGGCTATGACAGCAGTGGATGGGTTAATTTACCACAGTCTAAAATAGCGAGAACATATATAATTGCAAGTAATGTAGAATTAGCAATAGGCGATACACATGAATACACATTAACATTTAGATATGTAAATGATCCAGAAGTAGACCAAAATGCAGACCAAGGTAAATCCTTTAGTGGAGTACTAGGAATAACAAAAGGGGAAACACCACTTTGGGCTAGCAATGAAACAACACTAAAATCACACATACTAAAAGACAATCTAGCTAACTTTGAAGAATCAGTAAATGAAAGAACAAACTTTAATGTAGCATACGGTTCATCAGATGAAACATTCTTCAAAACAAATAATGCAGAGTTAGGTGAAAGAGTATATTACTATGCAGGTGATGCGAGAAACAACTGGGTAATCTTTGGAAAATGTCCAGAAACAGGAAACTTTAACTGCACACCAGGAAGAGACTTATACTGGAGAATAATAAGAACAAATGAAGAGTCAACTGGTGGAGGAATAAGACTACTATACTCAGGAAGTGGGTTAGTAACTGATTCTCAAGGAAACAAAATAATAGCTATAACACAAAACGGATATATAGGAACATCTAACTGGTATAGTTCTAATAAGACACCAAACTATATGGGATATACAAGAAAGACAAACGATTATACTGAAGGAGTTACCACACTTTCAGATATAAGAGGCAACGAAATAGATAGTAATATAAAAATTGCAGTAGATAATTGGTACATAGGTACATTCCATAATACATCTTATGAAAGTCTTATTGATACACAAGCAATATATTGTAATGATAGAAGTACAACAACAGATAAAACTGGAGGACTAACTGTAGGAATACATTTTGGGGCATATGGGAGATTAGGTTCATCAAAAGTTCCTTCATATGCATGCGGTGTAAATAATAAAGGATTTGGAAATAATTATTTTGAAGGTGGTACAAAAGAAGACAAGTATACAGCAGAAGATGAGAATGCTCAAAATAAGATGGGTAATGGATATTTAACAAAAATAATAAACGAAGAAACTGTTAAAACACCAGCTGCATTAATGACAGCGGATGAAATAGCTTTTGCTGGTGGTAGATATGACAGAAATAATACTAATGCCTGGTATTATTTAAACGCCAGTACAACAGGTTCAACTGCTGAAAAGTCTATTACTGGTTCTCAGTGGTGGTGGACTATGAGTCCCGCTTGGTTTGATTCAGGACCATCTGCTGGAGAATTTTACGTCGGAAGTTCGAGTTCAGAGGCAAATGGCAAACTCGGTACTTACTACGTGACATTTTCTTATGCTATTCGGCCTACCGTATCATTAACAGCAAATACTGAATGGCTTTCTGGTAATGGAACAATAGATAGTCCATATCAAATTAAGATAAGTAATAATTAGTAAAGGAGCAAAAAATGAAGAAGAAATATATAATAATATCTATTGTAGCTATATTAATATTAGCTTTAGGCGTATCTTTTGCTTACTATTCAACTCAAATAATTGGAGAAGGTAAAAGAGTATCTCTTGATTTAAAAGAGCTTAAAGTAGTGTTTAATGATCCAGTAGAAATAAATGCATTAGGTATAGCTCCTGGAGAATGGTCGGATCAAAAAAGCTTTACAGTTAAAAGTCAAACTGATGAAACATATCATTATAATATTGTAATAGAGAACTATTTAAATACTTTAGAAGTAGAAGGTTATTTACAATATAAAATAGAGCATACAAGCACAAATGGATATACAACAACAAGCGATGATGATGGATGGGTACCACTAACTAAATCACCAGCTGCTAGAACTTTACTATTAGGATATATGATTGAACTTGCTCCTGGCGATACACACGAATATAAAATAAGTTTTAGATATTTAGATGCTGCAACAGTTGATCAAAGTCCTGATATGGGTAAAATGGTTTCTGGTAGACTAGGAATAACTGAGGGTTCAACGCCTTTCTGGGCAGTAAATCATAACACTTTAAAGTCACGTATATTAAAAGATAATTATGTAAATGTTGAAAATGGTGCGCCCCAAAGAACGAGCTTTAGTAGTGTATATAGCGATAGTATAATCACATTCTTTCAAACAAATAATGCAGAGCTTGGAGAAACAGTATTTTACTATGCAGGAGATGCAAGAAACAACTGGGTAATATTTGGGACTTGTAAGTCAAGTAAAACTTCTGGTACAATAGCTCAAGGATACTATAATTGTAAAGAAGGAGATGATTTATACTGGAGAATAATAAGAACAAATGAGCAATCAACAGGTGGAGGAATTAGATTACTATACTCAGGAAGTGGATTAGTAACTGATAATCAAGGTAATAAAATAATAGCTATATCACAA
>CADBRE010000012.1 GCA_902797005.1 uncultured Erysipelotrichaceae bacterium
GAAATTAATGGAGTAGAAATAACCCCTAACTTAAATAAGATGGTTAAAGAAGGCCTATACTTTAGCAAGTTCTATCCACAAATTAGTATAGGAACTAGTTCAGATACTGAATTTACATTAAGTACTGGATTCTTGCCAAGTAACAATGGTACGGTATTTGTCAATTACGTTAATAGAAAATACGAAACTATTCAAAATGCATTTAGAAAAAGAGGTTATTATACTTTCAGTGCACATGCTAATGAAGGAAGTTATTGGAATAGAGATGAAATGTATAAAACTTTAGGATATGATATGTTTTATGATAATGAGTATTATGAAATACCTTTAGATAGAAGCAGTGAAGACATAGTAGGCCTAGGGCTTTCAGATAAATCATTCTATAAACAATTTGTTCCTATTTTGAAAAGCGTTAGCGAAAACAATGATAAGTACATGGGGACTGTAATTTCTTTGAGTAATCATAGTCCATTTAATGACATAGAAAAATACGGAGAGCTTGATTTAACAATTAAACTTAAAGATGGAACAACAATGCCATATCTTGAAGGAAGCGGTATGGGCAATTACCTTAAAAGTGCGCATTATGCTGATGAAGCACTTGGAGAGCTTATGCAAATGCTTAAAGATGAAGGAATAATGAAAGATACAGTAGTCATATTCTATGGCGATCATGAAGCAAGACTTGGAAGTAATAGTTTTGATTTGTTATACAATTATGATGAAAACACAGGAAAATTAAAAAATGAACTAGATCCAACATATGTAAGTTTAGATAATTATAAGTATGAAATGCTTAAAAATACCCCATTAATTATTTGGACAGGAGACAATAGTTTATCTGGACAAGTTGATGATGTAATGGGAATGTGGGATGTATATCCTACTGTTGCTAATATGTTTAATCTAGAGTATACTTATCCACTAGGAAATGATATATTCTCTAGTAATGAAAAAATTGTTGTATTTCCTAGTGGTGATATATTAACAAATAAAATGTACTATAGTAATTTTAATGAGGAATATGTCTTACTCAAATATGGAGCTATAGATGTAGAATATATTAATAGAATAAAAGAATATGCAGAGATTAGACTAGAACTAAGTAAAAACTTGCTAGTATATGATTTGTTAAATGAGAGGGATAAATAATGAAAAGAAAATTAAACAAGAATAAACTATTTTATTTTATAATTAGCGTTATAGTTTTGGTGCTTCTTACAATAATTGGATTAAGAGTTTATGATGACTTCTTCAGTGGCAAGAAAGAAGAAACTGTTGTTACAAAAAATACTTTGGAAGCATTAGAGCTTTATGGTTATACATTAGATGATTTAGATACAGATTTGTATAAAGAATATTTTGAAGAATTAAAAAGTGTTTTAAATGGCGAATCAGTTAATAATGAAGAATACGCTAAAGCAATTGTTAAACTATTTGTTACTGACTTTTATACACTAGATAATAAAGTAACATCTACTGATATTGGAGGTACTGAGTTTATTCATCCTGATTTAGTAAATAACTTTAAAATTAATGCAGGAGACACTATGTATCATACAGTTAAGACTAATATAAATGGTGATAGAAAACAAGAATTACCTGTAGTAAGTAAAGTAGAAGTAAAGAGTGTTGAAAGTTCAACATACACTTATAAAGAGAAAGATTACGAAGCATATAAAGTAAGTGCTGCCTGGGATTATGAGAAAGACTTAGGTTATGAAAGTGAAGGAGTATTTACTGTTATTAAAGATAGTAATAAGCTATATATAGTAGAAAAGTAAGAGGGTTTATATGGATAAAGTTTATGAATATTTGCTTAAAGAAAGTAATATAAGAAATAGAGAGACTGTGTGCTTGGGTGTTAGTGGTGGACCTGATTCAATGGCCTTGCTTCATATTATGCTAAGATTAAAAAGAGAACTAGATCTCGTCTTAGTAGTAGCGCATGTTAATCATAATGTTAGAAAAGAAGCAGATATAGAAGAAGAATATGTAAGAGATTTTTGTAAAGAGAATGACTTACATTTTGAAAGCATGAAAATCGAGCATATAGGTGATGATAACTTTGAGAATGAAGCTAGAACTATAAGATACAACTTCTTTGATAAAGTTTGCAAAGATTATGATGCTAAATACCTAATGACTGCGCATCATGGTGATGATTTGATAGAGACTATACTTATGAGAATTGTAAGAGGGTCTACTTTAAAAGGATATAGCGGATTTAGTAAAGTAATTAACAAAGAAAACTATAAGATTATTAGACCATTGATTAGTGTTACTAAAGATGAGTTAATAAGTTATTGTGAAGCTAATAATGTTAAATATTATGTAGATAAAACTAATTTTGAAGATATTCATACTAGAAATAGATATAGAAAGAATATGCTTCCATTTTTAAAAAGTGAAAATCCACTAGTGCATGAAAAGTTTTTAAAGTTTAGTGAAACACTTTTAGAGTATAATAACTATATAGATAGAGAAATGCACAATGTGATTAATAAAGTTTTAAGTGATGGAAAGATAGACATACCTAAGTTTAAAGAATTAGATCATTTACTGCAGACAAAAATTATCTATACAATACTCGAGCAAATATATGGCGATGATTTATTTATTGTTACTGACACACATGTAAAGCTTATATTTGACTTAGTTAATGCTCCTAAAGCCCAGGCAACAGTACATTTACCTAACAATGTAAAAGTATTAAAATCTTATGATAATCTAGAGTTTACATTTGATGATGAGACTATTGATGCTTATGAAATTGAGATTAATGATATAGTTAATTTGCCTAATGGTAAAAATATAGAATCATTGCAGGTAGATGAAGAAGGAAACAACAGCAACTATATTATTAGATTAAATAGTGAAGAAGTGGTTTTGCCTTTATATGTTAGGACCAGAAGAAATGGAGATAAAATGGCTGTTAAAGGAATGAATGGACATAAAAAAGTAAAAGATATGTTTATAGACAGCAAGATTAAAAGCAAAGAAAGAGATATGTGGCCAATCGTTTGTGATGCCAATAATAACATAGTGTGGATACCTGGACTTAAAAAAAGTAAGTTTGATGTGGAAAATGGTAAAAAATATGATATAATACTTAAGTATTATTAAAGGAGGAGGAAAAATGAAATTCAATAAGAAAACAAATAATTTAGTAAAAGATACATGGCCTTATCTAATAATGTTACTAGTTATTAGTGGTGTATTCTACATATTTAGTATGAAAGATGTTAAAGTAAATGAACTATCTTATAATGACTTTATGAGTAATTTAGAATCACAAAAAGTTGATAAATTAGAAGTTACGCCTAAGTCAAGTGAAAGTGTCTATTACTTAACTGGTAAATTAGAAGGATATAAGGATAAAGAATCATTTAAAGTTATAGTTCCTTATACAGATAGCGTTGTTGATAACGTTCTAACAATGGCCAAAGATCAAGGGTTAAAGGTAACTATTAATAAAGATCCAGGAAGTTTAAATTGGATTGTAGTAGTACTTGATATACTTCCTATTGTTGTTATCGTTGGTGTAACTGTTTACATGGTTAGAATGATGATAGGTAATGGAAAAGGCGGAACACTTGATTTTGGTAGAAGTAGAGCTAAACTAAATCAAGAAGGTGGAAAAACAACATTTAAGGATGTTGCAGGACTTAATGAAGAGAAAGAAGAAGTAAAAGAATTAATAGATTTCTTAAAAAGCCCTAAGAAGTTCCAAAA
>CADBRE010000013.1 GCA_902797005.1 uncultured Erysipelotrichaceae bacterium
CCCCGAGTTTGTCACTTGTTAAACAAAAATATCTCTTCAAGTACCGAAAATACTTGTTTTTTTGTTATTTTTAATCTTGCGTAGTTCCACGTAGTTTGGTATAATGATACTAGGATGTGATAACAATGGCTAGAATATCTTATTCTAAATCTAAAAATTCTATCAACTATTACATTATTGAAGACTATAAAAGAAATGGTAAAAGAACAACTAAAAAACTTGAAACAATCGGTAATAATCTTGCTGTTTCGAAGCTGGCAGCTAATGAAAACATAGATGTTAATACTTGGTTAAATAATTATCTTTTAAAGTATTTAGAAGAACATAAGTATAATGATGAACCTGAAAAAATTATTATAGAAAAGTATTCTAATAAACTTATACCTATGAATCAAACTAATAAATTTAATGTTGGATATTTATTTTTAAAAAGCATTTACTATTCTCTAAAACTCGATAAAATCTGTAAAGCTATTAGTGAAAAATATAAGTTTGAATTTGATTTGAATGAAGTATTGTCTAATCTAGTTTATTCAAGAATTATTTTCCCAGCATCTAAATTAAAAACATTTGAATTAAGTAAGACTTTTATCGAGACACCTAAGTTTGAGTTAAATAATATATATCGAGGATTAACATATTTGAATGAAGATTTAAATTATATTCAAAGAGAATTATATAATAATAGTAAGTCTGTAGTTGATAGAAACACACGCATTCTATATTATGATTGTACTAACTATTATTTTGATATTTTTGAAGAAGATAATTTAAGAAAATATACAGGCAATGCCAAAGATAAAAAATCAAAACCTGTAGTTGGAATGGGATTATTTTTAGATGGAAATGGTTTTCCTATTGCTATGAATATTTTTCCAGGTAATACTAACGAAAGTACTACCTTAATCCCATTGCAAGGAAATATACTTGGCATAGATCCTGAAACGAATATCAAAGTAGAAGGATTCGACTTGGACAATGATAAAACAATCATCTGTACTGATGCTGCTATGTGTACTGATTATATTAAACAATTTAATATAAAGGATGGTCGAGCATTTGTTATAACTCAGTCTATAAAGAAATTAAAAGAAGAATACAAAAAAGAAGTGTTTGAAGATGACAACTGGAGAATAGTTGGCGACTTAAGACACATATATAAATTAAGTGACATTTTAAATGATGAAGAAAAACATAAAGAACATTATGAAACAATATTCTATAAAATAGTAAGGACAGAAACAGCTCACGTTGTTCAAGATTTAATAGTTACATTTCAGATTAAATATAGAGACTATTTAAGGAATGTAAGAAACGGTCAAATAGAAAGAGCTAAAAATAAAATTAAGGCTAACGAAGAAGGCAAAAAATTAAAACTTAGTAATAATCCAAATGACTATAGAAGACTTATAAAAGAAGTAGTAACCACTATAAATAATGGAAGTAAGAAAAGTAAGAATGAGAACTCTTTAAACGAAGATACTCAAAAAGAAAAATATAGTTATTCTTACTCTATTGATAAAGATATAATTCAAGAAGAAGAAAAATATGATGGCTATTATGGAATAACCACTAACTTAAATGGTGATATTGAAGAAATTCTAAGTATATCTAAAAACAGATGGGAAATTGAAGAAAACTTTAGAATATTGAAATCAGATTTCGAGTCCGGAGATATTCATCTTTCTAGAGAAGACCGAATAACCGCTCATTTTCTAACATGCTTTATATCATTATTGATTTATAGAATATTAGAATATAAACTAGATTACAAGTATACTAACACTCAAATAATTGAAAAATTAAGAGAAATGGAAGTATATGAAGAAAAAGGAATCGGATATTCTCCAGCCTATGTAAGAAATGATTTAACTGATGATTTACATGAGAAATTTGGCTTTAGAACAGACTATGAAATAATAAATTATGAAAATTATGAAAAAATTTTTAAACAGTTAAAAAAGTGAGAAACTACGCAAAAAAGTAAAACCTCGCAAACTCCTATAATACAGGGGCTGGCGAGGTTATTTTGTGCTATAACTGACAAATTCAAGATTATATA
>CADBRE010000014.1 GCA_902797005.1 uncultured Erysipelotrichaceae bacterium
ATATTCATTCTTTGTAAATCCATTGGCTGTCAATGCTTTTGGTGTTCCATATGTATGTGTACTGCTGCTTGTGCTTCCACCAGTATTTCCGTTTCCATTATAATTAACTGTATATGTATTACCTTTTGGAGTAATAGTACATTTACCAGCCCCTTTAACATTTGATACAGTTAATACCCCATCATTTACAAATGCTGAAGCACTAAAGTTACAACTAGGACTTACTCCATTCATATTATATCCTTCATTAACAGTATAATTGAATGTTGTAGATTCTCCATGCCCAATTGTTTTATTGCTATCACCAACTATATTACCATTTACAACCTCTGCTGCTACATTATAATAAATTAGATTAGGAGAAACTGAACACTCCCCACCGTTTTTAACATTATAGACTTTCAACTTATTTCCATCTAACCCATATACCAAATTATTATTACAACTATATGTCGCATTATTTAGTGTGTATCCTTCATTTAATGAAATTATGCTCTCCCCAGCTTCATCATACTGAACACTCATAGTATTAGGATTAGGGGTACCATTCTCCACTTCAACACTTATAGAATACACATTCTTCTTTCCATCAATACTGCAAGTTATATTTGATTTGACATTTGTAATTGTTAGAAGTTCTTTTCCACTTACAGTTTCCACATTATATTCAGCATTTGGACTGCAAGCTACTATAGGATTTTGAAAATTATACCCTAAATCACTTATCATATCAAAAACAGCATCTTCTCCATCGTAAACATATCTAACACTTCTTTTAGCATAACCATTGCTTGTATAAACAGTAACTTTGTATTTACCTGTTTCTGTTTCATCATCATCCTCTTTAAGCTTAGTAGAAACCTTCCCCCTGTTATATGAGACGCATATTTCAGTATCTTTCATGCTTGAATTATCAAGTGGGTTTAAAAAGTCTCCATCACTTTCTATATCTTCAGTTATATATCCTTGACTTAATAGATCATTAACAGTAACTACCGTGCACTTGCTATTTAACATATCAATATTATCTGAACCATACTTCTTGGAAACAGCTAAAATGGTTTCCACTCTTCCTTCATACAATTTTTCTTTTGATTTAACATCAATGTTAGCTATTCTAGTAAATACAAAAGTTGAGATAAGAGATATTATCACAATAACCACAATAACCTCTACTAAAGTAAATCCATTTCTATTGTTTTTTTTCATGATATCCTCCTTATTTTCCACTTCTTGGATGAGAAGTAAAATAAACATCCTTTAATCTTTCACTAGTCACATGTGTATAAACCTCAGTTGAATTTATGTTCTTATGCCCAAGCATCTCTTGAACGCTCCTCAAATCGCATCCACTATCTAATAAATGTGTTGCAAATGAATGCCTAAGTGTATGCGGTGAAACATTAGACCTAACAGATGTCTCTTTAATCACACCATCTAGTATTTTTGCTATACCTCTAGTTGTTATCTTATTACCATCTTTATTTAAAATTAAATAATCACTCTTTTTTTCTTTTAGTAAATCATTTCTTAAACCTTTTATGTATTTATCAATCGCCTTACTAGCTCTTTCTCCGTAAAACACAAATCTTTCATAAGATCCTTTACCCATTATTCTAATTTGCCTTCTGCTAAAATCAATATCAGATAGTTTAATATTTACTAATTCACTAACCCTTACACCAGTAGAATACATAAGCTCGATAATTAAATAATTTCTATCACCAAAGCTTCCCACTTTACTCACATCCAAAATAACATCCAAATCATTTTGAGTAACAAACTTAGGTAAAAGTTTTTCTTTTTTTGGATACTTTATATTAGTAGCTGGATTTACATTCATAAACCCTTCATTTTTCATATACTTATAAAAACTCTTCAAAGTGCTTATTTTTCTTGCAACTGAACTGTTTTTATTGCTGCGTTCAAATAAAACTCTAAGATAATCTTTAATCTCATCTTTACTAACTTTTGATAAGTCCTTATTAACTACTTCATTAAACTCTGCCAAATCTTTTGAATAATCTAGTATAGTTAAATCACTATAGTTCTTATCATCTTTCAAATAATTTAGAAAATTATCTATATAGTTCATATAAACACCCTAATACATTTCTATCCTATTTAATAATATAATATTTTTTTAAAATAAACAAGCAAAAAACTAGATTTAGTATAAAAATTATCTTATAATATTATTAGTTACTAAAGAGTAAAATATAAAGGAGATAAATTAATATGAGATTATTTGATATATTTAGAAGTAAAAAGAAATTATCAGCTCCTTGGAGCAAATATTATACAAAGGAAGACTTAAATGTCCACATTCCAGACATAAGTATGTATGAACAAGTTAGACTTTCTAGTATAAAATATCCTTCTAACACAGCAATTCAGTACATGGGAAGAAAGTTTAATTACACAAATATAATGGGAAAAATAGATAATTTAGCAAATGGATTTGCATCTATGGGAATTAGAAAAGGAGATATAGTTACTATCTTGCTTCCTAATGTTCCAGAGTGTTTACTATGCCTTTATGCACTTAACAAATTAGGAGCACTTGCAAATATGACTCACCCACTTTCTGCAGAAGAAGAAATTAAACAAACACTTGAATCAACTAATAGCAGATTCTTAATTATTTATGATGCTCAGTATTCTAAAATTAAAAACTTTATAAAGGATTTAAACATGAAAAAAGTCATATTTGTATCGCCTTCAAATTCACTAGGATGCATCAAGGGATTTTTATATGACTTTTCACAAAGAAGCAAGTTTGAACACCATCCAAAAGATAAGTTGTTTGTAAATTATAAAGATTTTTATAAGTATTCTATAAAACAGAGAGATGTTTTCCCACCTAGATTTGGAAAAAACACTCCGGCAGTTATACTTCACTCCGGAGGAACAAGCGGTACACCTAAAAATGTAGTTATACAAAACCGTGCTTTCATATTTGGTGCTCGTGGTGAA
>CADBRE010000015.1 GCA_902797005.1 uncultured Erysipelotrichaceae bacterium
CCAGAAAGTCCTACATTTCTTCTTTGCCCGATAGTGTAGTTCATAAGTCCTTTATGCTTGCCTATCACTTTTAAAGTATCGATGTCAACGATATCTCCTTCTTTACCTTTTAAATAATTTTGTACAAACTGCTGATAATGTCTTTCGCCAATAAAACATATTCCGGTAGAGTCTTTCTTTTCAGCTACAGGTAAATTAGCTTCTAATGCAATTTGTCTTACTTCTGGCTTAGTAAGTCCTCCAACAGGGAATAACACATCCTTAAACTCATCAGCTTTAACTTGTGATAAGAAATATGTTTGATCTTTATTGGAATCTACACCTCTTAAAAGCTTATTTCCTTCTCTTCTTGCATAATGGCCTGTTGCTATTAGATCTGCCCCTAGTTTTTTAGCTTCTTTCTTAAACAAATCAAACTTAATATATTTATTACACATTATATCAGGATTAGGTGTTCTACCTTTCTTTAATTCTTCTAGAAAGTATGAAAACACATTATCCCAGTATTCTTTAATAAAATCAACCCTGTATAGTGGAATACCTATATAATCACAAACTTTTTTAGCATCAATAAAATCTTGCTCTTGAGGGCAAATATCTTCAGTTATACCTTCAGGATCATTATTAATATTAGAATCCCAGTTTTTCATGAATAATCCAATAACTTCATATCCTTCTTTATCAAGTAAATAAGCACTTACTGCTGAATCTACTCCCCCACTCATTCCTACTACTACTTTCATGTATTCACCTTCTTACTTATAAATCATTGAAATAAAAGATTAGAGATAACTCTAATTTTTAAATGTCTAAACGCTTTCATTTCCTTAAGCACATATAATTATACTACTTTTTTAAAATATATCAAGTGTACTTTATAAAATACTACAAAATCAAACTAATTATAAAACTATTTAAGAAAAGTTCAAGTAAAGTTGATGCTAGACACATTAATAAAGCAATTATAAACAATATTGATATCCTTTTGATAAATAACCTTATATTTAAGTTTTCTCCATCTCTAGTTGCTTTAACTAAACTAAGCGAGTATTTAAGCATAATACTTGAGTAAACAATGATTAATAAGCACATTATCAAATGATGAGGAAATAAAGCTGCTAAAGCTATAAAAACACCTTTAACCTTATATGCAAGTACTATAGAAGCTGCATAAAAACCCAAAACCATCCCCTTATAGAAATTAATAAATAATATTAAAGGGCTTATAAAATATACTATAGAAAATATAGTTATAAGTAAAACATAAATGAAATTGCTCTTAAAACTGTTTAAAAACGTTGCAAGTGTAATGTTTTTACCTTCTTGAAGCATAGATAAATAATCAGTAATTTCCGATTTAATAAGTATCTTATCAAATGATGATGTTGTAATTAAAAAGACTATTCCAAATAAAAATCCAATACCTAGTACGATGCTGACTACAGTTATTATTCTTTTATCTATTAATTTTTTCATACTAAATAATACGTTTACTCTTCCAAAAATATGAAAAGTATTATATAATTTTATTTAGGAGTAGATTATGAAAAAGAAAAAAACTAAAAAAGTAGTACTTCGTGTACTAGTTTGGATTCTAGCAGCAGTAGTATGTTTATCATTTGTTGCTGGACCTATAATACAAATAATAAGTAGAGGTTAATCCCCTACTTATTTTTAATTCCTCCAAATCTTCTATCTCTTTTATTAAATACATCAAGTGCAATATCAAACTCTTCTTGATTAAAATCAGGAAAATATGTTTCAGGAAAATACATTTCAGCATAAGCCATTTCATAAAGCATAAAGTTGGATATTCTTACTTCTCCACTTGTTCTTATCATTAAATCCATAGGTGGAAGATCTTGGTACATATAGTGATACATATCTTTTTCATTTAATTCATCAACATCAATCTTGCCTTCTAATACATCTTTAACTATCTTCTTAGTAGCATCAACTATTTCAGCTTGTCCTCCATAGTTAAGACATATATTAAGTACTCCACCAGTATTGTTTTTAGTAGAATCAGCAAGTTCATTCATTGCTTCATACACTTCATCTTTAAGTGGTTCTTTTCTTCCAGAGAACACTACTTTAATGTTATTTTCATTACATCCTTTTATAATTCCTTTAAATCCTTTAACAAAAAGATTCATTAAGAAACTAACTTCTTCTTCACTTCTTTTAAAGTTTTCAGTTGAGAAAGCAAATACACTTAAATATTTGACTCCTCTTTCAAATACATATTTAGATAAGCTTTTTAGGTTTTCAAATCCTTCTTTATGCCCAGCACTTCTAGGCAGATTTCTTTTCTTAGCCCATCTTCCATTTCCATCTAATATTATTCCTACATGAGTAGGTATTTTGTAATCTTCTTCCATAAACTCCTCCTATATAAGACTTAGAGATACTTGTTTCTTATCTAAGTCAATCTTGATTACCTCTGCTTTAATTATATCACCAACACTAAGCACTTCACTAGCATCTTTTATAAATTCTTTACTCATTTTAGAAATATGAATTAATGCATCATTTTTAAGACCAATATCTACAAATGCACCAAAAGAAGCAACATTTCTTACAGTTCCTTCAAGTTTCATTCCTACTGTTAAATCCTCTATATGAAGTACATCACTCTTTAAAAGTGGCATTTCTAAGTTATCTCTTGGGTCTAATCCTGGTGTTTTAAGTTCTTTAACTATATCTTCTACTAAGTATTCACTTATTCCTGTATCTTTACTTATCTTGTTTATATTAGCATTTTCTAAAACACTTTTAAACTCATCATTTCTTATATCTTTAATATCAAGTTTTAAGTATTCTAACACCTTATTTGCATCATCATAGTTTTCAGGATGTATTCCTGTGTTATCTAGTGGATTAACACTAGAAGGGACTCTTAAAAAGCCTATTGCTTGTTCATATATTTTTGGAGTAACACCTTTAACTTTAAGTAAACTTTCTCTAGATTTAAAGCTTTCTTTATTTTTGTATTCCATAATAGCTTCAACACACTTTTTGGTCATACCACTTATATATTTAAGTATTGATGGAGAAGCTGTATTTAAATTAACTCCAACTTGGTTAACACAGCTCATTACAGTATAATCTAGTGCTTCTGATAATTCCTTTTGATCAACATCATATTGATATTCACCAACTCCAATACTCTTAGCATCTATTTTAACTAGTTCAGATAATGGATCTTGCACTCTTCTACCTATTGAAACAGCACTTCTCTTTTCAACTGTTAAATCAGGAAACTCTTCTATAGCAAGTTTACTAGCAGAATAAATACTAGCGCCTGCTTCACTAACTATAATATATTTAACATCTAATCCCTTTATGGCTTCAGCAACAAAACTTTCGCTTTCTCTAGAAGCTGTTCCGTTACCAATAGCAATTAGTTTAACATTGTACTTATCAATTAACCTTCTAAGCTCTTTAGTTGCACCTATTTTATCGTTTTTAGGTTCATTTGGATATATAACACTAATATCAAGTAATGCTCCTTGTTCATTCATAACAGCAAGTTTGCATCCTGTTCTAAATGCTGGGTCAAATCCCATTACTACAGTTCCTTTAATTGGTCTAGTTAAAAGTAAACTATTCAAGTTCTTTGAAAAAGTCTCTATTGCTTTCTTTTCACTTCTTTCAGTTACTTCACTTCTAACTTCTCTTTCTATAGATGGAAGTATTAGCCTCTTTAAACTATCTTTAATAGCACTTATAACAACATCTACTACAAAAGAATCTTTATTCTTTATAATTTTACTCTCTAAGTATTCTTCTATCTTACTATTATCATAATCAAGTGAAACAGTTAATACTTTTTCTTTCTCAGCACGATTAATAGCCAAACATCTATAGTGTTTAATATACTTTAACTGCTCTTTAAAATCATAATACATTTCATATATTTTCTCTTCATCTGGATTAGTTTTCTTAACTTTACTAGTTATAAAAGCATTATTATATACATAACTTCTTATCCATTTTCTATAATATGCATTATCGCTTATCCATTCACTTATTATGTATCCAGCACCTTCTAAAGCTTTATCAACTTCCATATTAAAGCCACTAGCTAGTTTCTCTAAGCTTCCATTAACTGGAAAAGACATTATCTTCTTAGCTAAGGGCTCTAATCCTGCTTTAATGGCTTCGCTAGCTTTAGTCTTTTTCTTTTCTTTATAAGGTAAATATAAGTCTTCTACTTCAACCATCTTAGTCTTAGACATTATTTCGCTTTTTAACTCTTCAGTAAGAAGCCCCTTTTCATCAATTAGATTTATTACAGCTAATTTTCTGTCTAATAATTTAACATTTCTTTGATATTCATCACTTATAAGTTTGATTTCTTCTTCATTAAGTCCTTCAGTAACTTCTTTTCTATATCTAGCAATAAAAGGAATAGTAGCCCCTTCTTCAAGTAATTTCAAAGCGCTTCTAATTCTCTTTTCACTTATATTAATGTCATTACTTAAATTCTTTATCAATTCATCATTCATATTTAAAACCTCATACTTAATATAACATAGCTTCATATGTATTTCAATTTAAATCAACTTCTTTACTGTAAAGAAAACTAGCCAATTTTTAGCTAGTTCTTAATCATTTCTTTATTTTTCTTAAAACTCGTGTTAAAACATATAGCATTACACCAAAAATACTGAACACTACTCCAGGCATTAATCCTCTTGCTTTATATTCAATTAATATCTCATGATGACCATTAGTTAGTTCAAGTGACATTAACGAATCCAATATTTTAATTGGTTTCACTTGATTTCCATCCACTGATACTACTAAGTTCTTATCGTAAGGAATAGATGTATATAACACTTCATTTTCGTTAGTCACATCAATATATCCCTTTAAATACTCAGTAGTGCTTTCTTCTATAACTAATTCATCATTCTTATTTAATAAATCTATTATTTTCTTAAATCTATTTATATCTAAAGTAAAGAATGAATATTCTTCAATATTAACAGAGTTTTCTAAAAGTTGTACCTCTAAAGTTACCTTTTTATTATTAAGTCCAAGATCTAAGACATTATAATAATAATCATTTTGGTCGGCAATATCGATTAAATGCTCCCCATTAAGAAGTATATCTACTTTATTATGCTTCTTAGAATACATATATGCATATAGAATACCTTTATGTTCTGGAGATAATTCAAATACAATAGATGCAGGTATATTATTATTAATCTTCTTATATACTAAATTAGCACTATCAGGATCTAACATTAAGTTATTTAAAGTTACTTTAGGCGCTTCCTCTAAGAAAACATTACCTACAGAACTATTCATAGCTTTTAATATATTATTTTGATTACTAAATGGCTTATACTCATCTAGTGTAAGATCTAAAATATTTTTATTAACCATAAACCCTAGTGGTAAATTATAGTTATTCTTATATAAATGTAAGTTGTTATAATCTTTTACTTTTGTATAATAATTATGTCCATCCTTAGATAATAGATACTTGATATTAAAAAGCGAATTAGTAACCAATGTCGATCCATTATAATTAGTAATATAAAATCTATTAAATATACCTAGATTCTTGCCAAGCAAACTATGAACAGCACCATCATAAACAGAACTAAAATGAGATATTCCATTATAATTAAGTATTAACTCATCATTTGTAGAATATGAATAGTCTTTCTCTAATCTATAAAATGTTTCACTTTCATTTAATTCATCAATCACTGCTCCAGTATTAATGACGAAGTTTCTATACAAATCTTTATTTTGATATTTAAGATTATGTAATATCATATAATCGTTAATGAATATCTCAGTAATAATTAGAAAGAAAATAGGTATTGTTAAAGTTTTTTTCTTGTTTAAATACAATAAGTATGTTAAAAGTAAAGCAAATGAAGCTAATACTCTATAGTTAGTTTTAGATGTAAATACCATTTTATCTACTACTAAAGATATAATCAAAGTAACAATTACAAACCATTTAATATATTTTTTATCTATCGCATTTATATTTAACAAACTCTTATAAGCTATTATCA
>CADBRE010000016.1 GCA_902797005.1 uncultured Erysipelotrichaceae bacterium
AATAATAAAACACTTGAGATTATTAATCCCAGGTGTTTTTGTTTTTGTTATTCAGTATAAAGTTTGTTGTAACCTTCAGATAGGTTAGAATCAGTTATCTTCATACCGTATTTACTTCTTAGTTCCACTAAAGCTTTAGCCATATAAGATTCATTAGCGTCTATTTTTTCATTAGCTATAATCTCTATGATTCCATCTTTAAGATTTTCTAAAGTATCTTTTTCTTTTTGATTAGTTTTATAAATGATATGATATCCAAATTGTGATTTAACTGGTGTCTTAGTATAAGCGCCAACTTCTAGTTTTACAGCAGCTTCCATAAAGTTTTTATCAAAGTTATCTTTATAGTTGAAGTAACCTAAGTTTCCGCCTTTTTCAGCGTTAGCTGCATCTTCTGAGTATTCTTTAGCTAGTGCTGCAAAGTCTTCACCTTTATCTAATTTAGCGATAATGTCTTTTGCAGTTTGTAATGCTTTTTCATCATCTTCACTACTATTAACTTTAATTAATATATGAGATGCTTCAATATCTCCGATAGCCGTCGTTTCATAGTAGTCATTTATTTCGGTATCTGTTACTTCGCTTTTAGCATAATCTTTTTCCCAAAGTTGTCTTCTATAAGCTAAACGAACATATTCTTCAAATTCTTTTTCGTCACTAACTCCATAGTAGCTTTGAATAGCAGATTCGAAGTTATCTCCGTATGAACTCTTTAACGAAGCTATAACATCTTTAATATATTTAGTTTCATCAGAAGTTTCTTTATATTCTCTTGATAAAAGTTCAGTATCTATTAAAGTTATCATTTCAGTTGTTCCATATTTTTCTTTTAGAACATTATATAAATCTTCAGCAGATATTCCTCCTTCGTTAAAAGTAACGACACTTTCTTTACCATTTTCTAGATGTGAAGTTGCACATCCAGTAGCAAGTAATGCTATTAAAACTAATCCTAAAAATTTCTTTTTCATAAATTACCCTCCATACACATTATTCTAGCAAAAATATAAGTAAATTACAATTATAAAGTCACATATTTTTATATTTTGCTTATAATATGAGTGTAAAGATTAAAAAGGAGGATAGACAAATGAATTGTTGTGGAAATGGAAATAATGGTATTTCTGGTGCTGCATTTGCTTTAGTTTTATTTATATTACTAGTTATTATACTAGGTGCATTTATTTAATTTGTGAGGGGGTGTTTTGTAAATGAATAATCGTTGCTGCGGAGGTAATCAAGGAATTACTAATGGTGGAGGTTATGGAAATACTTTCTTCATCATATTAATACTTTTCATACTTTTAGCTATAATATTCGGTGCTTTCATCGGTTGGTAATTTAAAAGAGAGGTGAGTGTTTCATCTCTCTTTATCGTAATATAGCTTTATTTTTCTTCCTTGTATTTCTATAAGGCCTTCAACTCTAAGGTTCGTAAGTTCTCTGCTCATCGCGCTTCTGTTAACGGCTAGATAATCGGCTAGATCTGTAAATGAAAAAGGTAAATATATAATTGTTGTTTTAGCCCCTTTTCTTAATAAGTTAAAATATGCTAGTAATTTGTCTCTTATGCTTTTATTGGTGAGAACTGTTATTCTATCATTACATTGTCTTATTTTATCTTTATATATATCTAATAAGTTTTTAATGAAATGATTATAGTATACTGGCCTTTCTTCTTTGCTCATTACTGTTTTGTAATCAAGTACGATTATTTCAGTGTCTTCTTTGGTTATAATTGTGTAATCACTATCCATTATATTATATATACTGTTTCCAAACACTTGATTTTCTTCTATTTCTTCTATAATAGTTCTATTTCCGTTGACATCGGTTTTTAATATTTGAACCAATCCAGATTCAACAATACATAAAGTGTCCATATCTTTAACATTTACTGATATATCTTTATCTTTCTTGAAAAATGTTTCATGAGCTTCTAATAGATTAAGAAGTTTTATTTTTTCTTTTTCAGAAATATTTTCAAAAATGTTGTTCATGTTTCACCTCTAATTATATTTTAACAAATAGGAGCACTTGTTGCAAGTGCAACATTTAAATAAAAATGGTGCAAAGTGTTGCACAATGGACAAAAAGTGTTCAAGCGCTTTACATATAAGGCTTTTCGTTCAATATAAATTACAAAATAGTTCTCAAAGGCCGTAACTTCGTTTTTGATTTTTAGTGTTCGCTTTACACTTAAAAAATTATTTTGTTAAAAAAATGCAAATTGTTGCAAGTGCAACAAAACAAATATAAAATGTGATGTATAATGAACTCAGAGTAGGAGAGGTAAAAATGAAAGTAATTAAAAGAGATGGGCACATGGTAGATTGGAGTCCAGAAAAAATTGAAAATGCCATTAACAAGGCTAATGCTGAAGTAGAAGAAGCTGATCAAGCAAGCTCTACTCAGATTAAAAATATTGTTAAGTATATAGAAGGGTTAGGCAAGAAGAGAATACTTGTTGAAGATATTCAAGACATTATTGAAATGAAATTAATGGCTATTGGTAAGTATGCTTTGGCTAAGAAATATATCACTTATAGATATACTAGAGAATTAGTTAGAAGAAGCAATACTACTGACCGTGCTATAAAGGAGTTAATTGATGGTGAAAGTGAATACTGGAATACTGAAAACTCTAATAAGAATGCTAAAATAGTTACTACTCAGAGAGACTATTTAGCAGGTATAACTTCAACAGATATTACTAGAAGATTCTTACTTCCTGAAGACATTGTAAATGCTCATGATGCAGGTGTTATACATTTTCATGATGCAGATTATTTTGCTCAGAATGCACTTCATAACTGCGATTTAATCAATCTAGATGATATGCTTCAAAATGGCACTATTATAAATGGAGTAATGATTGAAAAACCACATAGATTTTTAACAGCTATGACTATAGCTACTCAAATAATAACAGCTGTATCATCTAGCCAATACGGAGGATGTACAGTTACACTTACTCACTTAGCACCTTTTGTAAGAGAAAGCTATAATAGATATTTAGATAAGTATAAGAAGAGAAAACTATCTAAAGAAGATTGTGAAAAGTTTGCTAAAGATGACTTAAAGAAAGAAATAGCTGATGGTGTTCAAACATTCCAATATCAGGTTAATTCAATGACTACAACAAATGGTCAAGCTCCATTCTTAAGTGTATGTATGTACTTAGGTGAAACTGA
>CADBRE010000017.1 GCA_902797005.1 uncultured Erysipelotrichaceae bacterium
ATATTATTATCAAGCATCACATCAAGAACTCCTGCTGTAAAGAGTCCTCTCATTGCTCCACCTTCTAAAACTAATCCTACTCTCATAATTACTCCAAACTAAATGTATTAACTATAACACCATTTACTGCTTTTGAATTAACACACAAATTATTTGATATTTCTTCTTCATTCATTGGATTTATTAAGTTCCTTTTTAAAAGTCCTTCTTCTTGTAACACTCTAATAGTAGTGCACTCCTCTTTTCCATCATTTAATATACTGCTTACTAATTCCATGTCAGTATTTATATAAATATCTGCAGCTTCCTCTATTTCAGTAATTAATTCATTCAATCTTCTTTCTTTGCTTCTATTTTGTAAAGTTACAACCTCTACTATTGAAAGGGTACTTATTGATACTAAAAGTACCAAAACAATTAATAATTCTGTTAATGTAAAACCTTTTTTATTCTTCATATTACTTTCTCCTAAATCTAGTATACAACAAAGTTTAATCTAAAGCAAAAGAAAAAGACCTATAAGGCCTCTACAATTAGTTTTATGGCTGTTCTTTCTTCTCCATCTATTTCAATATCAGAGAATGCAGGGATACAAACTAGGTTTTTACCAGTCGGCGCTACAAAGCCTCTTGCAGTAACTGTAATGTAAGCTTTAAAAAGTTACGGTGTTTTCAGTTAAGTTTCTGCGTAAGACATAGTTTATTCCTCTTTTATGAATTAGCATTTTTCTGATTTCTGAGTTCAGATAATAATTTCTCAGCTCCTTGATGAATCTTTAATTCTCCTTCTGCATATTTTCTTACAAATTCTAATCCTTCCTTAGAATATATACGAGACTTTTTCAAATTAAAATCTTCATAACGTTCTAAACACTTGTCTACTAAATCACTACTTGAAAAGGTCCATTCACCTTGATAACTATATTCTTTTATTATCTCATTTTCTAAAACTTCATCATAAGCGAAATTACCTAAATAAATATATTCATCATTAATTTTTCCTCTTTTGAAGTTTACTTTAAAGTAATAAAAATACAAATAATCATATTCATCAGGTTTTAAATATTCCATTTCTCCTTTATTTTTTCGTTCTTCCATTGTTTCTTTATCACTAATAGGGACATATCTTAACAGAAAATGATTAAATGATGTTTTAATGTTTTCTAATTCTCTTAGTTCTTTCTCAGTTGAAGGGAGTTTACCATCTTTTGTAATTTTAACTTTAAACATTGGCAAAACATCTTCAGCTCTCTTTTTTGTGGGCTCAACTTTATATAAGATTAAATATCTTCCAAAGTACTGTCCTTCGGTTTTTATTTTGATTGCAAAAGTATCTCCAACCTCTAAATTTTTAATATTTCTTTTATAGTTATCTATATTTTTCATATTATTCTCCAACATAATGTAATCTTTCACCTCATGAAAGTAAATTTTTCTAACACTAATATTTCATTAAAAAAATAAGAAATTCTTAATGTAAAACATAGTTTAAATATTATTCTAAATTTTCAATTTAATTATTATAGCAATGACTTTATTTTGGTTAACAATCACTAAGTATTTTTGCTTTTAAATCATTTAAAACTAATACAGTTATTTCAGGATCATCTGGCTTTAGTAATGAAGAAATCTTACTATCAATTAAAGACAATAACTCTTTTTTATCGTTATATTTTAATAATCTATCATAAATAATATCTGCACCAGGCCAATTCATGTCTTCAATCCATTCTAATAATTTCCATCTATATGGTCTTAATTCGTCATCAGTTTTTTTAGATATAATTAATGCGCAGTTTTCCCATATTCCATTAGTTTTATTTCCATAATAAGGCATTATAAAGCAATCAAAATATTTTATTTTAGATGCTATTTCAATGCCCCTTTCTTGAACCTTTTCATCATTATCCCAATATAACATTTCATAAATTTTATCTATATTCATTTCAATGTCCTTCCCCTCTAATTAATAATTTCTTTAAAGATTTATATAAATAGTATATCATATTTTTATACAAAATTGTGAAAAGAAAAAAGACCTATAAGGCCTCTACAATTAGTTTTATGGCTGTTCTTTCTTCTCCATCTATTTCAATGTCAGAGAACGCAGGGATACAAACTAGATTTTTACCAGTCGGCGCTACAAAGCCTCTTGCAATAGCTACTGCCTTTATTGCTTGATTTAATGCCCCTGCTCCAATTGCTTGCATTTCTATTTTATCATTGCTTTCCCTAAATAGATTTGCTATAGCCCCTGCCACTTTTTGTGCTTGACTTTTAGATGAAACTTTAATTATATTCATTTTATTTTCCCCCTAGTTAAATATATACTAGTAGTCAATTTTTATTCTTTTTTTTATAAAAGGTTTAGAAAGAGATATGTCTTCTTCATTATACTTTTCTTTTTGTCTCTATAAATAACTATATATGGTCCTTCTCTATGGCCTTCTTCTATCTCAAGCATTTCTTCTTCAGTATTATATCTTTTAGCCCACACTAAATCTCCTGCTTTTAAATCAGGCAATTTGCTATCAAAGAAATGCAATTTGATTCGATCTATAAAACTTATTAATTTATTTATATTGTCCCCCAAACCAAAAGTAGCATGTAAAAATTAAAAAATCAATTGTAATTAATTGATTTTTTTAGGTCTTCCTGGTTTTCTTTTTACAGGTTCTTCTTTTATTTCTTCTAATTCATCTAGTTTACTCTCATTAGCTAATACCTTTTTTAGTATCTTCCTAAACTTATCTTCTGTTATAAATATTTCTATTATGCTTTCTCCTGTAAGTATTATTCCTAAAGTTATGAAGTAATAACCAAGCATCATCGTTTGTACAATTTCTTCTGCATATAAATTAGTGCTTGTTACTATACTTAAAAAAGCCACTAAAATTGTACTCATTGTTTTTACTATCCACATGTAACTTTCTATATTCTTTAATTGATATATTTTGTATAATCTGTTACAAGTAAACAATATTGAATAGATAAGTACTGCTGCACCAAGCATAGCATTCATTTCAGTATCTTTAAATGCATATAATAATGTCGCTACTATAACGTGGATTAAAGATAAAAATAACATTTCATAATCTCCATCTTTTCTTTTTATAAAATAGGCAATTAAAGACAGGAATGCATACACATAAAACAATGTAGATGTATAAAGCACTAAGTCTAGTAGTCCAAATGCTTTAAATGACATTATTAATATACCCATAACTATTGTTAATACTGAGAAACATAATTGACTAATTAAAGATAAGTCAACACTTTTTAAAGCTTTTTTCATTAAGCCACCTCTTTTTACTCTATCATAATTTTACAAAAAGTAGCTTATTAAGTCAAGTTACTTTTCAAAGAAATCTTAAAAAAGGTTAGCTTATTATTCTTATTTGTTTATAAAGCAATAAAGATATCACTTAATGATTCATCGTTTTACATTTCTACAAAGGAAAACCAATATTACTCCGTTAGTCTAGAAAACTAAAACTATAAATCACCTAAATAGTAACTTTTTAACTTTTGCTTTCTCTTCAAAATAACTCTTGTACTGTTCATTTAATGCGTTTGCATAAGCGCTCAATTCTTCAAGCGAATCAACAGTTATGCAATTTTTATCTAATATATCCTTTACAAATAAAGTTCCATCGCTAACAGTATATAATACTTCTTTTTTCTTATATATAGAATCATATTCTAGTAAAGACTCATTTATTTCAAATACTATTCTACAATTTCCATATTTTTCTAAAAGAGTTTTTATATTTGCCCTTCTGCCAATATATACCTTTTGAATTAATGAACCTTTACCACCAACATACTCAAACACTTCTAAATGATTAGTATTTTCAGGCAAATCTATCTTTTCATTACAAGGCAAGCCATATCCATTAAGTATAGCCCCTTTATTCATTGCAAAAAGCGTTATTGTTTCACTAACATTATTGTTTATCATATATACCCTCCGATTATTTGCTTCTTAAAAATAGTATATCACACAGTTCTTTTAAAGCAAGTTTTTTCTTACATACTTTATTATTTGTTTATCATTATTTATAAAAATATAAACTTTACTCTTTCGCTTATTAATATAAAATAGCATTAGGCGTTGCTGTTTTTCTTCGCTTTTTATTTCTAAAAATGAATAATAGTCATCTTTAACTTCTGGTCTTTTATAATATATTTTTTTATTTGAAGTCCAAATCAAATTGCATTTAATATTTTCTTTTTTTAAATCTTCTTCAGCAAGCTTCAGAATATAATCCTCATAATTGTTAATTAAGTATTCATTATTACATACGCTTTTATGGAATCTGTTTATATAGCTAATTAGTTTAAAACCAAAAGTTAGCACTATGGCAAGTAATATTAGTGCCCATATTAGATATAAGTAATCATTTTCATATCTTTCTATATATAATAATGTAATAACACTTAATAATATGGAAATTATCATAAAAACTATTAATTGCTTTATTTTTTTTGATAGTATCTTTTGTTCTTCCCATAATAAGTTCTTCATAAGGCATTTCCTCTTAAATTTAGTATAACATAAATTGTTATTAATGTGAGAAAAAACTTGAGATTAACTCAAGTTTTAGAAATTGCAAGGACATCCATCAGTCACATTACACACTTCATTTTCTTCACAGCATGTGTAACAAGGACTATATGTATGTCTATAAATGTGATGATTTATTATTCTAGTATTGATAGGCACTACATGAGGAACCTCATGCATTATTTCTCTATGAATTATTCTCTCCTCTGGGCATTCATATACAGGTGGCATTACGCATCCTGGTATTGTATTACATCCCATGTTCATAGCAGTCCCCATCATAGGTTTAGTTCCAGTATATGAACTTTCACTTTTAGTCTCAGTGTATTCTTTATTAGTTTCTACCTCATAATTAGCATACATTCCATTTTGGTTATTATACACTATACTCACTCCTTTTCTAAAGTATTCTATGAGTAAGTTTAGTTTTTGATATAGGTAAAAGACTATATTTTAGTTTATTTCTTTTTTTGGGTTATTGTTTTTTCTGAATATACTTGTATTAAATCAATATATAGTTTTTGTATTAAAACATTTCTTTTTGCTTTTTGATATATATTTTCTAAATCATTGTTTTGTATTGCATTTACTATTTCTTCATCTGTTATTTTTTCTTTCTTTGTAATCAATTCTCTTATTGATTCTCCATCTAAGTACAATAATCTACAAGCATATTTAGTGTCTTCTTTAAAAAGCATTTTTATTGATTTTACTAATTCTTCGTTCATTTTTTATTTCCTTTCTATATCTTTAGATAAATACCACATTAGTAATGATCCTATAAAATTGCCAAGCACACATATTAGTAAAGACCAGTCAAAAGTTCTTGCGACTCCAAGAGTTATCACATTTGCTATGCAGTGCTGGAATGAGCAGAATATAAATAGTGGTATTCCATATATTATTCCAAGTGATGTTCCTTTTTTATACATATATACAGCTATATACATAATTACTCCACATAAAACTGATTTTATAAGGAATGATAAGCTTATATTCCATGTAGATACTTTGGCAATTGCATTTGCCATAACCTCTTTATCAGTTACTGAGAAAGCTAAGCCAATAGCGTAGCCAGCAAGCAAGTTTACTACTAGTATTATAAGTAAATCTGTTATTTTAATCTTATCTGCAAATAGAAAGCCACATTTACCAGTAAATAAATTTAACCCCATATAGCAAACTCCTAAAAGTCCTAAAGCAAATATAACTGGTCCGATAGGATTTCCTAGTTTTAATAATGCATAGTTACCTAAACCTATTAAAAGTGATGCTCCTATAGCTTTGTTAACAAGTTCTAAATATTTCTTCATTATTTTACCTCCCTAGCTTAATTATACAAAAGAAAAAGCAATTAGTAAAGAAACTAATCACTTATATCATTTATAAAGGTTATTCCTCATTTTATATAATTTTGTTTATAACTTCATTTATGTTTTCATTAACTGAAATTGATTTTTCTTTAATCTCTTTAGGTACTGACGCATATTTATCATTAAATCTTATTAGTTTAAAATCTTTATAAGTATATGTCATTTCTTCAAATGGAAATCTTATTATTCCCGGAGTGTTGAAACCTATCCCAAACTCTAGAAGCAAGACTTTCTTTTGCTTGTTATTTTCTATAAAATTCGTATATTTATTACTCATTATGTGCCAGTTATCGTCTTCTACGAATGTGTCATCACACCTTAGGTTAACACTCATTTCTTCTGCGCACACCGGGCACTTTGGTACTAAGGATGAAGGGACTTTTAAATCATCGTCTATGTTATTTAATAATTGTTTCACTAGCTTTTCATTATCATAAAGTTTATTGTGGCAAGGAGTACTACACTGAAGTTTGGAATAACTTCCTTGAACTTCAAAAACTTTGTCTTTATCAAAGCCATTGTTAATAAACTGTCCATCTACATTAGTTGTTATTACAAAGTAATTTTTGTCTTTTACTAAGTCATATAATTTGCTATATAGGTCAGTGTGTTTTCTTTCATAATATGAAAAGTATATATGTTTAGCCCAGTAGGCCCATTTTTCTTCTGGAGTGTTAAAAGGATAGAAACTAGATGTGTATAAGTCTTTGAAATTGTATTTCTTTATGAAAGGTGCAAAGTCTTTTTCAAACTTTTCTCCACTATAGTGAATACCTGCAGCATCAGATAGTCCTGCTCCAGCACCAATGATAACTGCATCTGCTTCTTCTAGCCAATTTTTAATTTTGTTAATATCTGTCATTTTATTAACTCCTTATATATAGACTCGTCTTCAGCAGTAAATACATTAAATAATATGTGTGTAAAGAATCCTGGATTTTCTTTTAAGTAGTCATTAACAGCATTATATGCAATGAGAGCTGCTTCTTTCTTAGGAAAGCCATAGACTCCAGTAGATATGCATGGAAAAGCTATAGTTTTTAGGTTATTTTCTTTAGCAAGTTCTAAAGAGTTTATGTAGCACTCTTTTAG
>CADBRE010000018.1 GCA_902797005.1 uncultured Erysipelotrichaceae bacterium
GCATATGTAGAAGGTTATAGAATAGGTGGGAAAACTGGAACAGCACAGAAAGTTGGAAATGATGGAAGATACATGGTAGGAAACTATATTCTTTCCTTTATCGGATTCATGCCTGCGAATGACCCTGAATACGTGGTTTACATTGCGCTTGACGGTGCTAAAGGAGTAACACAATATGGTGGAACAGCATCCGCGCCTATAGCTAAATCAATGTTTGAAAGCATTATTAATTTGTACGAACTAAAACCTGACCCAGAAGGAATGCCCAAAGAATATACTTGGTATGAGACTAAGTATCTAACTATGCCTGATTTAAGAGGTAAAACTAAAACTGAAGCTAAGAAACTATTAACTGGACTTACTGTAGAATACTCAGGAAACGGTGAAACAATAATAGAAACTAACCCAGAAGCTGGTGCTAGAATAAAAGAAGGATCAATTGTAAAGTTATTGTTAAATTAAAAGAAGTTTGCTTAAGACATTTGATTTTTAGAAAAGATACTTATATAATTATATAAGAGGAAGTGATAAAATGCTTATATTAGCAAAATCAATATTAGGACTTATGGTAGCATTTTTCTTATCAGTATTTGCAGGATTAGTGTTTTTACCTTTATTAAAGAAATTAAATTTTAGACAAAGTGTATCTCATATGATAACAGAAAGACACCTTTTAAAAGAAGGGACACCAACTATTGGCGGAATTATATTCATTATTCCAACAATAATTACAATGATCATGCTTTATTTAAGAGGAAGCTTAGAAATATCAAGTTCACTTATTATAATATTGTTTGTATTTCTTTCGTACAGTGCACTTGGATTTGCAGATGACTTTAAAAAGATTGTAACGCATAAAAATGCAGGACTATCAATTACAACGAAATTAGTTGTTCAAATACTTATAGCTGTTGTCTTCTTCTTTATTTATATGAAAGATGGAGGAAGTACTCATTTAATAATTTCTTCATTAAATATTGACTGGGATTTAAAATGGTTCTACGGAATATTTATTCTATTTTTACTAGTGGGTTCATCTAATGCGGTAAATATTACAGACGGAGAAGATGGATTAGCTGGAGGATTATCTGCAATAGCATTTCTTTCCTTTGGTATCATAGCATGGGGTACAGATTGGGTTAAAGGATATCAAGAAATAGCAATATTCTGCTTTGTACTTGTAGGAGCATTACTTGGTTTTCTTGTTTATAATACACATCCTGCTAAGGTATTTATGGGAGACACTGGATCACTTGGCTTAGGTGCAACACTAGCTGCAGTAGCAATACTTACTAAACACGAGCTATCTTTAGCAATAATAGGTGGAGTATTTATAGCGGAAACACTATCAAGTTTCATTCAAATCGTGGCAATTAGAAAGTTCCATAAAAAGATATTCCTAATGGCACCTCTACATCATCATTTTGAAAGACTAGGATGGGCAGAAACAGATATAGTAAAGATGTTTTGGATAATAGGATTTATGCTTGGAATGGGTGCAATATATTATGGCGTTTGGTTATAGACCAAATGCTTTTTGTTAAGAGATTTATTGACTATTTTAGAAAAATAGAATTATGTTACAAAAATAGCTTTAGGGCTATTTTTATTTTATTAACATATTATTAAATAGGTGATTAACATGAAAGACAAGATACTTTTTTATTGCAGCATTATTATATCTGTATTTGGTCTTATCATGATTTATTCAAGTAGTTATATATGGGCAGAATATAAGTTTGGAAATCCATTTAAATATGCAATTAATCAAGGTGTATTTTTAATTATTGGAATCATTTTAATGTTAATAATTAGTAAAATCAACTATAATTTTTATAAAGAAAAATCTAATTTGATTCTTTTAGCTAGTTTTATACTTTTGGTGCTCGTAATAATTCCAGGAATAGGTATAGTTAGAAACGGTTCGAGAAGTTGGTTCGGAATTGGCTCTTTTGGTATTCAACCCAGTGAAATAAGCAAGATAGCATTAGTTATATTTGTAAGTAAATATCTATCCAAAAACGATAAAGAAAAACGTGTTACTAAGAACTTTGTATTACCAATTTTGCTAGTAATAATCCTTTTCTTTGGACTTATAATGCTCGAGCCCGACTTCGGAACAGGGATGATTATTGTTTGTTCATTAATTGGACTAATATTTATAACAGGTACAAATCTAAGTATATTCGTTAAACTAGGGTTAGTTGGGATTCTAGGGATAATTGCTCTTATTATAGTAGCTCCTTATCGTCTTCAAAGAATAACATCATTCTTAAATCCTTGGTCTGATCCTCTTGGCAGCGGTTTCCAAATAATTCAATCACTTTATGCAATCGGACCGGGCGGGTTGCTAGGTCAAGGTTTTCTAAACTCTAGACAAAAACATTTCTATTTACCAGAACCACAAACAGATTTTATCTTCTCAATAATAAGTGAAGAGTTTGGAGTCCTTGGTGTTATTGTAGTAGCTTCACTATTTACAATTATATTTTACAGATGCATAAAAACAGCAATAAGCACAGACGATTTATTTGCAAAATATTTAGTCTTTGGTCTATCTTTCATGATGATATTTCAAACACTTCTTAATCTAGCAGTAGTAGTTGGTATAGTTCCAGTAACTGGAGTAACTCTTCCTTTTATTTCTTATGGTGGTTCATCTCTTTTAGTCTCATTTACTATGATAGGAATTATATTGAACGTATCAAGAAATAATTAAAAAAATGAAATTATGCTAATTTTAAAAATTGAATTGGAAGATTTTGAAAAAGAGGTGTTCCAATATTTAATATTGAAGCACTTTTGGTATTTTATTTATATACGGCCTCCAAAATTTTAGGGGTCCTTTTTTAATTTTGAAACACTAATTCCAAAATTTGCGCGTTTGCATTAATAATTATCTTATGTTAATGTAGTATTCACTTAAGAAAGGAGGAAGAAATGTTTGAGAACAATAGATAAGCACTAAATACATTTTAAAGATTTAAAAGAAATATATAACAACCTTACGACCATAAGATATAGTCTTTTTGGTTTTTTAGTCACAATTTGCGACCAAAAAAAGTGAGCTATATGAATATACTGATTGAATTAATTGCATGTAAAGGAGGTGAACGAAATGAATGAATTAATAAACACAAATGAGGAAATAGTTAACATGATTTATGAAATAAATGGTGTAGAGGTGATGCTTGATAGTGATTTGGCAATTTTATTTGATGTAGAAACTAAAAGAATTAATGAAGCAGTGAAGAATAATCCTAAAAAGTTTCCTGATCGATTTAAGTTTAGAATTGACGAAATAACTTATAATTCTTTGAAGTCGAAAATTTCGACTTCAAAAGGAGGTTCAAGAAGGGGCCACAATGCATTCACAGAACAAGGTATTATAATGCTTGCTTCAATACTTAAGTCAGATGTAGCTATAGATATGAGTATTAAAATTACTGATGCGTTTGTATCTATGAGGCATTATCTGGCTGATAATAAAGATGTATTTAAATCTTTAAACTATGTTAATAACAAAATAATTGAACACGGCGAAAAGATAGACTATTTGTTTTCTAAATTTAATCCAAAAGAAAAAATATACTTAGCAGGGGAAATCTATAGTGCATATAGTGATATAAAGAACATATTTAGGGAAGCTAAGAAAGAACTTGTGATTATTGATGCCTATGCAGATAAAAGTGTGCTTGACATGATTTCAACTTTAAAATGTAATGTTTTACTAATAGTTAAAGAAAATGCTCATATAAGTAATCAAGATATAGAAAAGTATAACTTACAGTATAGTAATTTAAAAGTTATATTTAATGATAGCTTTCATGACAGGTATATAGTTGTGGATAGTAAAGATTATTATCACTGTGGCGCATCTATCAACAATGCAGGCAAGAGAACTTTTTCTATGAATAAACTAGAAGACAAAGAAATCAAAAAAGTAATATATGCCGAAATAAACAAATACATATAGTGTAAACCAAAAGTAAATTGAATGCTTTACAATTTTAAATGTAAACTAAGTATGATAAAATGATATATAGAAGTATATAATTTACTGGAGGAGAACGTATGAAAGTAATTGTAACTGCAGGTGGAACAGGCGGGCATATATACCCAGCACTTGGCCTTATTGAAGAGATAATGAAAGATAAAAATAATGAAGTTTTATATATAGGAACTAAAGATAGAATGGAAAGTAAAATAGTTCCTGAGAAAGGTATTAAATATGTTGGAATAGAGATGTATGGACTTACTAAAAACATATTTAAAGACATAAAAGATATATACTGCATTGCTTCTTCATATAAAAAATGCAAAAAGATAATGAAGGAGTTTAAACCTGATTATGTAATAGGCTTTGGTGGATATGTAACATTTCCAGTTCTTTTAGCTGCACATAAATTAGGAATTAGAACAGGACTTCATGAACAAAACAAATTGCCTGGTAAAACAAACAAATACCTATCAAAAATAACTGATACCACTTTTGCTTCATTTACAGATGATGATCGTGTATTTAAAAATAAAGTAATTCTATCAGGAAACCCATGTGCTCAGAAAGCAATTGAAGCTAAACCGCATGATAAAACCAAACTAGGTTTTTCTAAAAACAAAAAGCTAATAGTTATAGTAATGGGTTCTTTAGGAAGTGAAATAGTAAACAATAGAATAAAAGATTACTTAATGAACTATGATAGAACAGATAGTGAAGTGTTGTTTATCACAGGAAACGCTAATTATAATATGTTTAAAGATGTAAAAGTTCCTGCGTCAGTTAAAGTAGTTCCATATTATAATGATCTAAGTGGACTTTTAAAAGTAAGTGATTTAGTGATTTCTAGAGCTGGAGCATCAACAATAAGTGAGCTTCTTGCACTTGATAAACCTTCTATATTAATTCCAAGCCCATATGTAGCTAACAACCATCAATACTACAATGCCCTTGATTTAAAAGAAAAAGGACTATGCTATATGCTTGAGCAAAAAGACTTAAATGAAGAAAATTTAAAAAAAGCAGTAGAATACTGTTTTAAAAATCAAGATGTTATGATAGATTTACTTAAAAAGCAAAAAAAGCCAAGTGCAAGCACGATTATAGTTGAAGAAATGAAAAAATAATTATATAATTTATAAAGAATAGGAGCATCAAAAATGGCTAAAAAGGGTAAAAAGAAAAAGTTTAATTATAAAAGATTCTTTAAGTTTTTACTTTTTTTAGTGTGTTTAATTCTCATAATTTATTACTTTAGTACTAGACACATAAAGAGTATTGTAGTTAAAGGTAATAGTTTACTTAGTGATGAAACAATTATAGAAACTGCAAAAATAGAAAACTATCCTAGATTTTTAAAACCTTTATCAAGCACTATTGAAAAAAGAATAAAAACTCTTGACCTAGTAAAAAGTGTTAAAGTAAAGAAATGGTTTAATTATCAAGTAATAATTGATATAGAAGAATATAAAGTCTTATTTAAAATGAGAAATACTGGTGAATATGTTTTGTCTGGAGGAAAGAGAATAAGTGATTTAGATACTATTGCTCCTACATTAGTAAACTATGTTCCTGAAGATATTCTAAATAAAATGGTAAATAAGTTTGATGATTTAGATAATGATGTGCTTGATAAAGTATCAGAAATTGAGTATTCTCCAACTACATATGATAGTGAAAGATTTGTTCTTTATATGAATGATGAGAATATGGTGTATATAACTCTTAATAAAGTAAAAGAGTTTAGTAAATATAATCAAATCAAAACTAAGCTTGGGAATAATAAAGGAATTCTTTACTTAGATAGTGGGAATTATTTTGAAATAAAAGAATAGAAGGTGAAATTGTGGAAAAATATTATGTTTTTGGGCATCAAAATCCAGATACTGATTCAGTAACAGCGGCTATAAACTTAGCTAATTTGAAGAGAAAGTTAGGGGTTAATGCCGAAGAAAGAGTCTTAGGAGATATAAATAAAGAAACTAAATATGTTCTAGATTATTTTAAAGTAAAAGAACCTCGTTATCTAAATGATGTCAAAATAAAAATAAAAGATATTGAATACAGGAAAAATTGTTTTTTAACTAGTGATAAGTCTATAGAACAGGTTTATCAATATATGCAAAAAAAGAATACTACTGGCGTTCCGATAGTAAATAGAAACAAAGAATTATTGGGGCTTATAACAGCTAAAGATATATTAAATAAAGTCTTTTTTCTAAATGATAGTACGCTTAATACTTCTTATGATAATTTGATTAGAACTATTAAAGGCGAAGAGGTTTTGAGAGCAAGTAATGAAATAAATGGTAAAGTAATAGCTGCGGCTTTCAATCATGAGACTTTTGAAAATAATATAATTCTAACTAATGAAGATATTGTTATAACTGGAGATAGACATTCAATAATAGAATATGCTTTAGTGTCTAAAGTTAATTTGTTAATATTAGTTGGAAATGCATCTTTAAGTAAAGAACATACTCGTTTAGCTAAAAAGAACAAAGTTAATGTTATTAAAACTAAATTAAATACTTTTGAAGTGTCAAGAGTTATATTGTATAGTAACTATATAAGTAAAATACTTAATAAAGAGGCCGAACATGTTTTACATGAAAAGGATTATTATGATACATTTTTAGCACAAAGTGAATTGTTAAAGATAGATAATTATCCGGTAGTAGATAAAAATAATAAATGTTTAGGACTTTTAAGGAAAAGTGAAATATCTAATCCAAATAAGAAAAAGGTTATATTAGTTGATCACAACGAGATGGACCAAAGTGCAACTGGACTTGAAGAAGCTGAGATAACAGAGATAGTAGATCATCATAAAATAGGTAAAATATCTACAAATTCTCCAATAAACTTTAGAAATATGATAGTTGGTTCATCTAATACAATTATTTACTTTCTATATAAAGAAAATGGTATTAAAATAACTAAGCAGACTGCAGGACTAATGCTTGCTGGAATATTGTCTGATACAATTAACTTTAAAAGTCCTACAACAACTGAAACTGACAAAAAAGTAGCAAAAGAGCTTAACAAAATTGCTAAGATCAAGATAGATAAGTTTGCGTTAAATATGTTTAAAGCTGGAACAAGCTTAGAAGGCATGAGTATTGATGATGTTCTTAATGTTGATTCCAAAACATTTAGAGTGGGCACTACTTCATTTACAATATCACAAATGCTTACTTTAAACTATGAAGAGATACTTAAGAGTAAAGATGAATACTTAAGTGAAATAGAAAAGATAAAGGATTTAACAAATGTAAACCATTACTTATTTGTAATAACTGATATTATGAATAATGGAAGTTACTTTATTTATGATGAAGATAGCGAAGAACTTATTAAAAATGCTTTTCATTTAAAGAAGATAGAAGAAGGTGTATTTGTAGAAAATATCATTAGCAGAAAGAAGCAAATAGTGCCTTCAATAATAAATATACTTGAAAAATAGAAAAAACTGGTAAGTTTTGACACTTATCAGTTTTCCTTGTTTATAGATTTAAAGTTTGATATAATGTTATTGAAATAGAGAGGTTAATATGAAAAGTATAATAACTAGTATTGATTTAGGTTCTGATAGTATAAAAGTTGTAGTAGGAGAAATATTTAAGAATAAACTATTTGTTTTAGCAAGCAATGAAGAAAAGAGTAATGGTATTAAGCAAGGTATTGTTACAAATGAAGAAGCAGCTAGCAAAGTTTTAAAAAAGTGTTTGAAAAAAGTGGAAGACATTCTTGGTTTTAAAATAGATAAAACAGTTTTAACTTTGCCTAGTTATTCAGCAGTATATATTAAAGGAGAGGGATATACTCAAGTTGATGGTGAAGTAACTGGGGCAGATATAACTAAAGCATTGCAAGCAAGTGTATATAAAAGAGTTAGTGCTAATTTAGAACTTGTAAGTGTTAGTCCTAGAGATTTTGTTTTAGATAGCGAAGAAGTAGTGAAAGATCCTAAAGGAAAAGAAACAACTAGATTACTAGTAAACTCAGTACTTGCAACTGTTCCTAAGAAAAATGTTGAAGGTGCGATTGAGTTACTTGAAAAAAATGGTATTAAAGTAGTAGATATAGCATTTGGTGTGTTAGCTGATTATTATGCATATAAAACTAAAGAGATGCAGGATAAACTAGGCGCAGTTATAAATATTGGAGAATACAAAACTGAAATAGGGATAGTTAGTGAAGAGATATTAGTAGCAAGTGATGTAATAGATTTAGGTGGAAGAAACATAGATAGAGATATTAGTTATATATATGATATACCACTAGAAGATAGTAAGCGCTTAAAGGAAGAATTTGCACTTTGTTATAAATCAAAAAGTAGTGCTCAAGAGATACAAGAAGTATTGACAAAAGACGGAGAAACTATTAAAATAAATCAATATGAGGTTAGTGAAATAGTTTACTCAAGAATAAGAGAAATATTAGAGAGTGCAAAAAAATCAATTAATCTCTTAACAAAAGGTGAAATTAGTTATATAATTATAACAGGTGGAATGACTGAGATAGAGGGATTCCAAAAAGTTTATAGAGAAATCTTTGGAAAAGATAGAAAAGCTAATGAACTTAGAGTACTTGGATGTAGAAATAATAAGTATAGTACAAGTTTAGGGTTTATTAAACTATATAGTGATAAACTAAAGTTTAGAGAAAAAGATGCTTATACAGTAAGTGAAGAAGATGCCGAAAGTCTAAGTTCTGAAAAGAAGAGAATAGATGAAAATAGTTTACTTGGAAAAGTATATGGATACTTTTTTGATAATTAGGGAGGACTAAATAATGAATAATTTAGAAATGGTAGAAGTTGCAAAAATAAAAGTTGTTGGTGTAGGTGGAGGCGGATGTAATGCTGTAAACCGAATGATACAATCAGGACTTCGTGGTGTTGAGTTTATAGTTGCCAATACTGACTTGCAAGTATTAAATACATCTTTAGCAGAAACAAAGTTGCAAATAGGTGTAAATATTACTGATGGCCTAGGTGCTGGTAATGATCCTGAAGTAGGAAGAGAAGCTGCTTTAGAAAGTAGAAATGAAATAGAAGACGCACTTCGCGGAGCTGACATGGTATTCGTAACATGTGGTCTTGGTGGAGGAACAGGTACTGGTGCTGCTCCAGTTATAGCTGAAATAGCTCAAGGATTAGGTGCATTAACAGTAGCAATCGTTACTAAACCATTTAAGTTTGAAGGTAAGAAGAGAATGGATCATGCATTACTTGGACTAGACGAACTTAAAAAACATGTTGATACTTATGTAGTAATTCCAAATGATAGATTAAGAGATATAATAGACAAATCAACTCCAATGGTAGATGCATTTAAAGAAGTAGATAATGTATTAAGATTAGGTGTTCAGTCAATATCTGACTTAATAAGCGTTCCTGGACTAGTAAACCTAGACTTTGCGGATGTTAAAACAATAATGGCTCAAAGAGGACAGGCTTTAATAGGAATTGGTGTTGGATTTGGAGAAAACAGAGCTATAGAAGCAGCTAAACAAGCAGTATCTTCACCACTACTAGAAACAACAATCAACGGTGCTACTGATTGTATTATTAATATTACAGGTGGTAACTCATTAACATTATTTGAAGCAGAAGATGCAGCTGAAGTTATTCGTGCAGCAGCTAACACAGATATCAACATTATATTTGGTGCAGTTGTAAATGAAGCATTAACTGATGAAGCAATAGTAACTGTAATTGCTACTGGATTTGAAGATGAGACAGAACCTTTATATCAACCATTTAGCAGTGCAGCAGCATCAAACACTAGAGAAAGAATAGAAACTCTAGATGATGACGATGTAATTCCTTTCTTAAGAGATAGAGATATATAATGTAAATAGTGCAGTAAAATGCACTATTTTTGTTGATTAAAGAAAAAAAGATTGATAGAATTAAAACATAAGAAAGAAGGATAAAGATGAACAATAATATTTTGAAAACTATAGTAGTTTTGGTTTTAGGAATAGCTTTAGGGGTAGGAGGATATTTCTTAGTTGATAAGTATATTGTCGATGAAGAAAAAAATGATGCAAATGTAAACAATGAAATTATCAATGAAGAACAAAAAAATAATAACAATAATTCTAATACGAATGAAAGCTCTGAAAAATTAAATAGTATAGTTTCAATTGAACAAAAAATGAATGAATATGCTAACAAAAGCTTAACAGATATTGAAAAGAAATATAACTTAACTAGAAATCTATCACTTGTAGTTGATGAGAATAATAATGTAACTGGTTTAGCCTTCAATTATAAAATGAATAATCAAAACATTGAACCAATTATGACAATATGTGATAAGACATCTTCTCTTTTTATTAGTGTAAGTGATGTTAAAAAGATGATTGAAAATGACGACTACAATCAAATAACTGATTTAAGGTATAACTATTATTTACATTTAGAAGAATTAAAAAATGCTAATAATGAAAATTATATTAGTATTGGTGCAGACATTTTTTATAATGATGATATTAATTATTATGTCTATTATTTGGCTAGTACTCCTATAAAAATTGGAACTATGATTTCAAAACCAAATTGTACATGTAAAGGTGGATGTTATGAAGAGGTTTTTGAAGGCTATATTTTAGATGAAGTAGATAAATCTATTCAAGGTGACAGTGCAAACATACACTTTAGGGATAAAAATGTATATACAGTAACATATGATTCTTTCTCAAAGAAGTATTTAGTGAACAATTATACAATTAATGGAAATGGGCAATATGCTAGTCTAACCAGAAATATAGTTAAATCATTTGATGAAGAGGGAATATACAATTGCCCTTGTAAATAGTGCAGTAAAATGCACTATTTTTGTTGATTAAAGAAATTAAATAATGATATAATTAGAACATAAGAAAGAAGGATAAAGATGAAAAATAATGTTTTAAAAACAATGGTAGTTTTAGTTTTAGGAATAGCTTTAGGGGTAGGAGGATATTTATTGGTTGATAAGTATATTGTCGATGAAGAGAAAAATGAAGAAACAATTAACATTGGAAAAACTATTGAAACTAAAGATGTATATACATTAGATGAACTAAACAAAAAGATAAATGAAAAATGTCGTTATTTAAAAACTGATAGAAATTCATATCTTGCTAGTAAATATAGCATTACAACAAAAATAAATATTAGTAGTGATAATTTTATTAATACCTATTTAGAAACTAAAAGTGGAAAAGAATTGGAACCAGTTTATACTAATTGGTGGATTGCTCAAAATTTTAGCCAAGAAGAGTTTTTAAAAATACTTAGTACAATGGTTGATGATAATACTTTGGATTATTGTCCAATAATGGCTAACAATGATATACTTTTAGATGAAATACATGATACAAATTCTAATAACGATTATTTAATTATCGCTTTAGGGGATTATTCTAAATATGTATACATTTATGATAAAAACTATAATCTTATAGGTAACTTTAATACTACAGAAGGAGGATTATACTATCCTAATGATATAAATAAATCTATCTTAAGATACAACGAAAAAATAGAAATTCATGAAGATTACATTTTATCTTTAGAAGCCTTAGATGATAGTAATAGTGTTTTTGGTATTATTAAATATGATGTAGAAAATGGGCAATTAGTTAAAACTATTGAAAAGAGATTTGCTCAAGGCGAAGTTGAATGTGCTGGTTGCAAATAAACAAATAACCTGACGAATTGTCAGGTTTTATTATAAGCCTTTTGTGTCATAACTCCAAAAAAATACAAATATAATTGACTTTTTTGGAGTTATAGTGTATATTTATATGTAGGTGATTAATATGGAAAGAAAAGCAATGGCTGATTTAATTGCATGGAAAAATAGTAAAAATAGGAAACCTTTGCTACTGTATGGTGCAAGGCAAGTAGGTAAAACATATCTTGTAAAAGAGTTTGGAAATAAGTATTTTGAAGATGTAATATATGTTAATTTTGAAACAAATGATATTATTGGTAAAATAATAGATGAAAATATCTCTCCAGAATATATTATAAAGAACTTGGAGCTTGCATTTGACAAAAAAATTAATAAAGATAGTACACTAATATTCTTTGATGAAATACAAAAAAATACAAGAGCACTAACATCGCTTAAGTATTTTTGTGAAGATGCACCAGATTATTATGTAATCGGAGCTGGTAGTTTACTTGGAGTTCATATTAATACGAAGGAGTTGTCTTTTCCTGTTGGCAAAGTAGATTTTTTAACAATTTATCCTTTATCATTTGAGGAATTTTTAATAAACAACAATTGTAGTTTATTAGCTAGTAAGATTCAAGAGTGCTTTGATTTAAACAAAGCAATGCCTGAGCTTCTACATAATAAAGCATTAGAACTATATTATGATTATTTGGCAATTGGTGGAATGCCGGAAGTAGTTCAAGAATTTATAAATACAAATTCATTAGTAGGTGCTATTGACTATCAAAAAGATATAATAGAATCATACAAAAATGATATAACAAAGTATAGTGATCCATCAAATGCACCAAAAATAATTTCAACTTTTGATTCAATTCCTATTCAACTAGCTAAAGATAATAAAAAATTTCAATATAAGTTAGTGCAAAAAGGTGGAACTAGTACAATATTTGGCGATTCAATTAATTGGCTAGTAAATGCTGGAATAGTAAATCAGTGCATTAAAACTAAAATAGGCGTACCGCTTAAAATGTATGAAGAATTAGATTCTTTTAAACTTTATATGAATGATGTTGGATTACTTACAAATCTATCAGAATTTCCAATTTATTTGATTAAAAATAGAGAAGCGGTTAATGAAACAATGATTGGTATGCTTACTGAAAACTATGTTGCCAGCTCATTAAAATATAATAATCTAAACCTTAACTATTGGAAAAATGACTATGATAGTGAAGTTGATTTTATATTACAATCTGAAAAAGGGTTAATTATTCCTTTGGAAGTAAAGACGAGTAATAATACAAAATCAAGAAGTTTAAATAACTATATGCAAGAATTCAAACCAAAATATGGAATAAGATTATCTTCTAAAAACTTTGGATTCAAAAATAATATAAAATCTGTTCCATTATATGCAGCATTTTGTATCAATAAAAATAGTTTAGACAAATAATTTAAAC
>CADBRE010000019.1 GCA_902797005.1 uncultured Erysipelotrichaceae bacterium
TAGGGGGTTAAAAAGGAGGCGATTAGAATGAATAAAAGAGAGAAATGGTTAATAGCCTTAGTAACAATTTTATTGTTCATAATTATTTTACTAATACTTTCGCCTATTTTGGTAAAGGTATTAGATTAAAAGAAGCCATCTAACTAGTGTTAGGTGGCTCATACTTTAGTATAGGCAATCACCCAGCTCGAAAGTACTAGGTGTTCCTTTTTTATTTTATGAAATTTCTTTCACTACATACATTCTATCACAATTATTTCTTTTTATCTACTCTTTTAAAGAAACTTTTATTGATTTTAAAATCAGGAAAAGCATGTGCCACTCTTCTAGTGAATACACTTTTATTAATAAGTGCTTCTTTTACTTTGGCATTTATCTCTTCAGTAGAATCTTTTATTGATAAAGTTGCATCCTTAATATTATAAATTATCTTAGTTGAAAGACTTAAATCAGTTAAAAATATAACAAATAATATACTAACAACAACTTTTAATAAAACTGGATTTATTTTTTCAAGTATATCAATTAGAAAAGGATTTATATATCTAATTAATAATAGTCCACCTATTCCAAACAAAGCTAAATTTTGAAGACACACTCTTCCTTCTATATTAAACTTTTTATTTGAATAGTCCCACCATCTTGTATTGAATATCTTTTCCATAATATAACTAGTAAGGTACTCTAAGATACCACATATTATAACTGCCATACAAAATAGGGTTATCACTTCATCCTGATATATACTTAGAAACAAAGTCATAGCAAGCCCTCCAAAACCATAGATAGGTACGACAGGTCCAATTAGAAATCCTCTATTAACAAATTTTTTATCAACTATTAAAGAGTTAATAACTTCAACTATCCAACCGATAAATGCAAAGATAAAGAACAAAGCTATATATATAAATGTCTTGTACATGTTTCACATCCTATTCAGTTCTAAGAGCTATAACCGGATCTTTCTTAGAAGCAACTTTGGCAGGAATAGCTCCACCAATAAGTGTTAATGTAGTGCTTACAATAATTAACTTTAATGCATCAAATGGATCAAGTACAGCAACACCCTTAATATCTACCAAACTATATAAAATAGCATTAATTGGTATTAACATTAATCTAGCAATTAGTATTCCAAGAAGTCCACTTCCTACTCCAATAATAAATGTCTCAGCATTAAACACACGAGATACATCCTTTTTTCTAGCACCTAAAGCTCTTAAAACACCGATTTCTTTAGTTCTTTCAAGAACACTTGTATAAGTTATAATACCAATCATAATTGAACTTACTACTAAACTTACTGCAGAAAAAGCTATAAGCACGATTGTAACTGCATCCATTATATTAGCAGACAAACTAGATATTGTACTAGCTAAATCATTATAAACAATCTTTTCTTCATCACTCTTTCCTTCATTATATTTATCTAAATACTCAAGTATTGCATCTTTACTAGCAAAGTCTTTAGGATAAATATTAATTACATAAGGATAGTCTTCACTACCAAAATATCTAAGTAAGTTTTCTTTAGTTTCTTCAGTTAAAGCTTCACCTGTCATCACATTGAAATCACTATTTTTCTGTGCTTTAACTATATCACTTTGACTATTAATATCTATAACTCTTTGAACAAGCTTATCACTATAAAGTATATTACCCAAAGTAGTATTAATCATGCTTCCCATTCCAGAAGCGCTTCCTTCACCACCAGAAACATTAGTCGCAATTTCTCCTAAGTAATTGTCTTCTTTACCTCTTGCTACACCAACTATCTTAAGAGTAATGTTGTTACTACTATCATATACTTTACTATAATCACTCTTAGGTAAATATCTATCCATAAAGTTAGTATAATAATCATTATTTAAAACAAGTTTAATTTCTTTGCCTATTAATTCTTTAAAATCTATCTTTTCTCTATCGGCATTTACTCCTAATAACTCAAGTATTGAAGAACTAACTCTATTTTTAGAATCAACAACAAGCATAAGTTCATTGTATTCTTTAGCTTCTCTGCCTTCTAATACATCAAAAGCCTCATTTATAAATGATGTGTTATCAAGCTCCTTTGGAACAACGCTCATGGCTAGTTCACTAGGAGAAACAGTTTTAACTTCACCATTAACTTTAACAAGTAAGTTTAAGCTTGTACTTCTAGCATAACTAATTCCATTTATAAGACTAGGATTAATCTTCTCTACATAATCAACAAAGTTCTTATCTATATTATTAGTATGAAGTAAAGTTTTTAAATCAAGTGAATATGGATAAATAACCTTTTCTTCAGGATATTCACTTTGAACTCCAGTTAATGTCTCATTAAGAGTCTTCATTTGTTCTGCACTCATATTGAAAGTAGAAGCCGAAATCATAACCGGAAAACTAGACAAAGTATTTCTTTCATACTTATCAATTTGCAAATCCATACCATTACTTAATGATAATATTAAACATATACCTATAATTCCAATAGAAGAAGCGAATGCAGTTAAGAATGTTCTTCCCTTTTTAGTTCTTATGTTATTAAA
>CADBRE010000020.1 GCA_902797005.1 uncultured Erysipelotrichaceae bacterium
AATCTAAATATAAAGAAAAAATGTAGTTAAGAAATATCATAACTACATTATACGAGGAGGAAGAAATGAAAAAGAAAGTAGTTTTAATAGTATGTATAATTCTATTATTAGCTCTAGGGGTAGTGGGTTATTTGAATGTAAAAAATGGAAAGGAAGAAAGTAGTAGTACTTCTGCAAGTAACAATTTGGCGGCTGATGTAACTATAAATCTATCTGATTTAACAAGTTTAAAGACTTATACTTTAGAAGAATATGACACATTCTTAACTGATTATAATGCAAAAACTTTACCTAGCGTTTACGTTACTAAATTCTTATTTGACGGAGCAGGAGTTTACAAAACTTATGACTTAGATGACTTTATTGAAGAAGGAAATGATGTTGAAGTTAAAACTTATGATGGTAAAGTTATCAACATAACAAATGCAGGAAATTACGAATTTACTGGTGAATTAACAGGTGGAATGATTGCTGTTAACGCTAATGATGTAAAAGGTAATATCAACATAATACTAAATGGTGTAAAGCTAGATACAGATTCTAAAAAAGTTCCCGCTATTGATGTGTATAACAAAGATATAACAAGTACAGATGCTAAGGTAACAATTATAGCCAAGAAAGATACTAAGAACTATATAGAAGGTGGAAAGCTAAAGAAGGTATCTCTAATTGAAAAAAATGAATTATCAACATATACATCTAAGTATTCTGGAGATAATAAAACAAACTATAATGCTTACACTAACTACTATGGAGTTTATACAAGTGAAGAAGTAAATAAAGTGTTATTTGCTAAGATAACAGCTGATAGTGAAGACTTACAAGACGGAGATCCATACTATTTTTATAAAGCTGCAGGTGCAATTAGTTCTGATATAGATTTATATTTTGAAGGTGAAGGATATTTAGAAGTAACTAGTAAAAACAAGGAAGGTATTGAAACTAAAGGAAGCTTAACTTTTGCAGGCGGAACAGGAGATTATGTTATAAGTTCACAAGATGACTGTCTTAATACTACAACTAAATCTTCTTCAGGAACAAATGTGCATAACACTTTAACTATAGATGTTAATTCACTTTATGCAATTGTATCTTTAGAAGCTGATGAAGGGGATGCAATAGACTCTAATGGAGAACTGATTATAAATGGTGGAACAGTAGTGGCTATAGCTAAACCTGGACAAGATGCTGGAATTGATAGTGAATCAGGTATATACATAAATGGTGGAACTGTTTTAGCAACAGGCGATATGTATGAAGAAGTTAAAAGCTCTTCAAAACAAAACTTTATGGTCTTGTCTTTTGGAAGCAGTACTAGTGAAAATGATATAGTATCTTTAACGGATGAGAGCTCTAATGCTGTGTTCTCTTACAAAACAGATAGAGCATATTCTAACTTAGTATATTCTTCAAATAAACTAGTTAATGGAACATATAATCTATTTAAAAATGGTACTATTACTGGAAATAATAACTATGGATTTTATACAAATGCAACCCTAACTGATGGTGTACAATTAGGATATAGATCAAATAGCATCCAAGGTATGGACGGAGGAATGCCTGAAAGCTTTAATGGGGAAAGAACAGAAATGCCAAGCATGAGTGAAGGAGAAAGACCACAAATGCCTTCTGGTGATAGACCTAACATGCAAGGAAATATGCCTAACAATATGGGAGGTAATACTACTGCAACAAATAAAGACTTTGTAATAAATGGTATATCTAACTTATTTAGTGGTGTTGCCACTTATAGTGAATAATTATGAATAGAAAAAAAGTTAAAAAGATACTTGGAATAGTATCACTAGCAATATTTGTTATTGGAATAATACTTGTTATAGGTATATATTTCTCATTTAAAAAGTCTTTAGATAGTAGTGCAACAAGCATAGTAAATGGAGTAAATGTAACTGGACTTAACCAGTTATTTGGGTACTTTGGAATGATAGTTATTCTAGCAATAATTTCTTTAAGTACAATAGGAATAATAAGTTTAATTTGGTTAATATACTTAATAACAATTTTAATAATAAATATAAAGAATGGTGAAACAAAGTATTTAGCTATTTTAATTCCAATTATAATATTAATTATAATGTTAATCATCTACATAAGTAAATCTTAATTTTAAGATTTACTTTTTATATACTATATTGACAATGTAATACAAAACATATATAATGTATACAGAAAGAGGTGCAATATGGATCAATCTATAATTAGCGTTAGAGTAGATAGCAATGACAAAAAAGCTTTTGAAACTTTTTGTGATAAAACAGGTATGAACGTTTCTACTGCAATAAACATGTTTATTAAAGCAGTTTTAAGAGAACAAATTTTACCATTTGATATTAAGACAGATGATTATGACGACTATATTAGTAAAAAATTAGCAGAAGCAGAAAAGGAAATGAAAACAAGTTCTAAAAGATATACACACGAAGAAGTAATGGAAGGAATTAGGAAAATAATAGGTTAACTAATGTACAGCATAGAATATTTAGAATCTGCTAAAAAAGATATTGACGACGCAATATTCTATATAAGATATTATTTGTGTAATAGAACAGCTGCTATTAATCTACATAATGCAATTCAAAAAGAAATACAAAATATTTCACTTTTCCCTTATGGCAATAGTGCATTTATTCCAAATATTAAATTGGATGAAGAGTATAGAAGTTCTAGAGTAAAAAACTATTCTATTTTCTATACGATTGATGAAAATGCTAAAACTGTAATTATAGTTAGAATACAGTATAATAAGAGACTCTTTGAAAAATTATTGACTTTTAAAAGTGAATCTTAATTTTGAGATTTACTTTTTGTATGGTAAAATATACTCGTGATTTAATATGAAAAAGATTAATTATAAAGTATTAATAATGATTATACTTTCACTAATAGCAATAATATTTGTATATAATGACTATTTCTTATATAATATGCCCATATTAAAGGTTAAAAAAATAGAAAATGTTGTTAATGAAAGTTCTTTATATAAAGAAGAATACCTAGATCAAACTATAAAAGGAACAATAATGAATGGTAAATACAAAGGAAAAGAGTTAACGATAACTAATCTATCATCATCTTCTGAAGTCTTTGACATTAGGATAGAAAAAGGTACTGAAGTATTCGTTAATCTAAATAGTAATGGAGATTTTGTATCTATTCAAAACATTAAACGAGATAAATACTTAATGATACTACTTGTTGTCTTTATAGATTCAATGCTTTTAGTTGCAGGTAAAAAGGGAGTAAAAACGTTATTAAGTCTATTCATAAACATAGTATTAACATCACTAGCAATAATGTTTTTTAAAAGATACTTTAGAAATATTAACATGTTAATACTATATATAATTGTTTCTATATTGTTTATAGTTTTATCGCTTTTCATAACTAATGGAAAGAGTAAGAAGACTTTATCGGCAATTGTTTCCAGTATTCTATCTTTGTTTATTTCCTTTGGATTATCATTTACCTTAATAAAGCTATTTGGAAAAGACTTATTTATTTGGTCTATGGAGTATATTGAAGCAGTTCATGATTATCAAAACTTCTTCTATACAAGTATACTTTTATGTGGACTTGGTGCAATAATGGATATAGCAATTACAATAAGTTCTTCACTTTATGAATTAATAGAAAAGAATCCAAATATTGAAAAGAAAGCATTAATTTCATCAGGAAAAGAAATATCAAAAGATATAGTAGGCACAATGAGTAATGTTATGCTATTTACTGTATTTACGCCAGTACTACCAAGTATACTACTAGCAATAAAAGATCATATTTTACTAATGAACGCGATAGATATATATGGACAACTTGAACTTGTTACCGTATTGTGCGCTTGCATTTCAATCGTGCTTACTATTCCAGTTTCTCTTTATACTTCAGTTTATATACTTAAAGGTAAGGAGGAAAGAAAATGATAACAATACTATTAGTAATATTCTTAGTTCTACTTCTTTTGGTAGGTAAAGAAAGAGGAGCAAAAACATTCTTCTCGTTTATACTTAGCTTGTTCTTACTTATACTTTATGTAAGATTTATGGCTTTAGGGATAAACCCAATATTGTTAGCTATTATTGTTTGCATTCTTGCTTCAGTAGTATCTTTGTTCATATTAAATGGTTACAATAATAAAACTAAATCATCATTCATTTCAATAATGCTAGTGCTTATGCTAATAGGATTGGTTATATTCTTTATAGGAAAAGCTAGTAAAGTTGGGGGTTTCTCAGTAGAAGAACTTGATACTGTTGGAATGTATAATAGAGATATTAACTATAATATGAATGATGTAATAATGGGAATTTACTTAGTTTGTATTATTGGTACTGTTATAGACACATCAATTTCTATAAGCTCAGCAATGAATGAGATACTTGTTAATAACCCAAATATATCTAATGAAGAACTATTTAAATCGGGAATGAATGTAGGAAAAGACATACTTTCAACTACAATAAATACTCTATATTTTGCTATTATAAGTGGATTTATAGGATTCTTTATGTGGCATAGAGATGCGTCTATTGGTTATGTTATTAACTATAAAGCATTTGCGCAGGAAGTATTAGAACTACTGCTTTCATTTATAGCTTCAATTCTAATAATACCTATAACAGCTTAT
>CADBRE010000021.1 GCA_902797005.1 uncultured Erysipelotrichaceae bacterium
CTTTTTTAAATAGAATCTGGCATGGGTTAAATTATCCTAATTTCTTCAATTTTAGATTTAGCTTTATAATTATTTTTATCATTATCATTTTTGCTTATAATGGTTATAAATTGCTTGATAAAACTAAGATACAACATTTTATTATATACTTTTCCATATTTTTACTTTTAAGTATGTGTATGATGTTTAAAAGATATGATTATTTAAGCAGTAATTTAATTCTTATTAATATATTAGTGACTTTAGTGTACTTGGTTATACTAATTTTAATAAGATATAAGAAGATTAGTAGTATATTTATGTTTTTAGTTTTGTTTGAACTATTAGCAAATGGAATATATACTTTTCAAAATTATCAATTTAGAAGTAATGAATCGTTTTATAATTATTATGAATCTATACTTAATGTAGTTAAAGTTCCAGAAGAGAATGAGTTTTATAGGTATGAAAAGAATTACTATGACAAGATAGATGAGAACTATATTTATGGTAACTATGGTATCACTAATTTTACTTCTACTATGAAGATGAACATTATTGATTTCTTTAACAAGTGTAAGTTAAGGACTAATAATCAAGCTATCTATTATGGAACGGAGGCTACACCTATTTTAAATAGTTTACTTAATCTTAAATATATTTCTATAGTTGAAGATGATAATATTAATGAGTATAGTAAAATGTATGATATAGATAGTAGTGGTGCATATGCATTACATAGTGAAGTTGATGAAACTAGTGTAAAGACTTTCTTAAATAAAAATGATCTTTCACTTGGGTATATAATAAATGATTATAAAGAAATAAATAGTAATGGTATAGAATATCAAATTGATTTACTATCTAATGCATTAGGAAAAGAAATACAATCTATGAAAGAAGTAGATGAGGTTAGAGATTTAAATAAAGTATACTATTTTGAGATTAAAAATGAGTTTAAGAATTCAGACTTTTTCACTATTAACATTAATGATGAGTCTTACTATTTTAGCAATGCTACTTCAAAGATAATACTACTTAATAATTTACAATTAGGTAGATTAAATATTGAAATAGTTGATAATCATGCTAGTTTTGATATAGAATATAAATTGTATGAATTTGATAAAGATGTTTATGATGAAGAAATATCTTTAATGGAAAATAATATAATGACAATAGATACTTTTAAACATAGTTATATTAAAGGAAAGATTAATGCTTCTAAAGATGATTTACTATTTACAAGTATTCCATATAATAAAGGTTGGAAAGTATATGTTAATAGTAAAGAAAAAGAAGTTTTAGAACTTTATGATGCTTTTGTTGGTGTTAAATTAGAGGAAGGTGAGAACACTCTTGAGTTTAAGTTTGTACCTAGAGGTTTAAAGATAGGGGTTGTAATTAGTTTGATTGATTTATTAATTATTATTGTTATAATGAGGAGGAAGAAATGAAAGATTTAATTAAATTAAACAATGTGAGTAAGTTCTACTATAATAAAGGTGTAATAGCTAGTGGATTTAGTAAATTAAATGTATCATTTAATATTGGAGAGTTTGTTGCTATAACTGGTGAAAGTGGAAGCGGTAAGAGTACTCTTTTAAATGTCATAAGTGGACTTGATACTTATGAAGAAGGGGAAATGTATATTAATGGAGAAGAGACTAGTCATTATACTGATATAGACTTTGAAAACTATAGAAGAAAATATGTTAGTAATATATTTCAAACTTTTAATTTAGTTAATAGTTATACTGTTTATCAAAATGTTGAACTTGTTTTGTTAATTAATGGGTATGATAAAAAAGAGATAAGAGATAAAGTTTTGAATCTTATAGATATAGTAGGTTTAACTAAATGGAAAAATAGTAAGGTTTCTAAATTATCTGGAGGGCAAAAACAAAGGGTGGCAATTGCAAGAGCACTGGCTAAAGAAACACCAATCATTATTGCGGATGAACCTACTGGTAACTTAGATAGTAAAGCCGCTAAAGATATTATTAAGTTATTAAGTGAAATAGCTAAAGATAAATTAGTTATCGTTGTAACTCATAACTATGATCAGGTAGAAGAGTATGTAACAAGAAAAATAAAGATGCATGATGGAAAAATAATTGAAGATAAAAAGGTTAAAGAATATAAAAGAGAAGAATACATTAGTACTTCTGATTTTAGTAGCATGACTTTGTCTAATAGAATAAGGATTGGAGTAAGAAATACTTTTAATGTTATTCCAAAGTGCTTACTTATATTATTTATATTTGCATTTATTTCAATGTCACTACTTTCTGAGTATTCTTCAATGAAGGAAGACGAATACTTGACTAGTCAAAATGGAACTAATTATTATTTTAATGATGTATCTATAGAAAGAATAGTTATTAAGAAAAAAGATAAAAGTAGTTTTAGTGAAAATGACTACAATAAAATAGCCGCTTTAAGTAATGTAGAAACAATTGTTAAAAATGATTTGTTTTTAGATACTGATATTAATTTTACTACTGATAATGGTATGTTTTGGATGCCTGCTCATATTAAGAATATTAAGGATTTTAAAGGTGAGATAAATGCAGGAAGAATCTCTAATAATGATAATGAAATAATTATTGAGGGAAATGAAAATGATTACTATTTAGGTTATGGGCTAGATGAAATACTTGATAAAGATTTCTTAATGGAAGACTTTAATACTGGTAATATTGATAGAGAGCATAAATACAAATTAGTTGGAGTTTCATATAATAAAGCTTTAGGATATTCTAATTACACTATTTATTTAAACGAAAACTTAATTGAAAAATTATCTTCTAGTATGAATCAAAAGTATAGTAATTTTAAAGTGTATTTTGAGGGTAAATATAGATCACAAGATTATTATAATAGCTTAGTAGTGCCTTCTAAAAGTGTTCCAAAAGGAAGTGCTTATATAAGTAGTGATTTGAGTGGTGAATGTGAAAACTTTAACTGCAGTGGACACAACATTAAAGTGTTTGTAGAGAATATGTATTTTAATGAAATGCTAGATTTAACTGTTAGTGAAGTATATAACAAGAATAATTTTGAAGCATTAACTGGTGTTAAGGATTATGAAGGAAATAATGGAAGAATATATGTTAATGAAGAAGAGTATAATAACATATTCGATAAAGATCCATACCAAAGTAGTGTGTATGTAAAGAATGTTGATAAAATTGAAAATACTGTAAAAGAATTAAATTCTATGGGAATAGATACTCTTATGATTAAAGATACTTTAATTAAAGATAATATATCTGCTTTCCTTAGAATACTTAGAACAGTAGTAACTGTTATATCAGTTGTGGTATTATTCTTTATATCATACTTTGTAATTAAAATAATACTTAAATCTAGAAATGTTTATTTTGCTACTTTAAGAATGCTAGGTGCTAATAAAAATACTGCTAAGGAACTACTTATAATTGAGTTATTAAATGCAGCTAGTATTTCATATTTAATAGTTTTAATAGCTATATATTTAGCTAGCCAAGGTATTATAAATGTTTCTTCAATGAATACTATGGTTATGTATTTAGAATTAAAAGATTATATAGTTTTATATGCTTTATTACTTTTAATATCATATTTAATAAGTTTAAGATTTGCTAAAAAGTTATTTAAAAATAGTGCGATTACCACTATTCATGAGGAGGTGTAGATATGCTAGAGATTAAGAATGCTAAGAAGTTTTTTAATAAAGGTAAAAGAAATGAAATTAAGGCAATAGATGATACTACACTTACTTTAGGAGATAATGGTTTAGTTGCATTACTCGGGCCAAGTGGATGTGGTAAAACTACACTTTTGAATGTTATTGGAGGACTTGATAATCTTAAAAGTGGAGAAGTTCTAATAAATGGAGAGAGAGTTAATAATAAGTTTTCATATAAAACTGATGAGATTAGAAATATAAATGTTGGTTATATATTTCAAGATTATAAGCTAATAGAGAATATGTCTGTTTATGAAAATGTTGCTATTGTATTAAAAATGATAGGAATTAAGGATCCTAATGTTATTAAAGAAAGAGTTGAATATTCACTTGAAAAGGTTGGAATGCTAAGGTATAAAAGAAGACCAGCATCAATGCTTAGTGGTGGTGAAAGACAAAGAGTAGGAATTGCAAGAGCTATTGTTAAAGATCCACTTATTATTTTAGCTGATGAACCTACAGGTAATCTTGATAGTAAAAACTCATTAGAAGTTATGAAAATAATTAAAGCTATTTCTAAAGAAAAGTTAGTCGTACTTGTTACTCATGAAGTTACTTTAGCTAAGTTTTATGCTTCTAGAATTATTGAGATAAGTGATGGTAAAGTTGTTAAAGATTATAAAAATGAACATAATGGAACACTTGATTATGAAAATGAAAATACTTTTTATTTAAAAGATTTTGAAAATCATGAAACTTTTAAAGATAAGAATAGAAATGTAGAAGTATATTCTAATAATAAAGATAAATTAAAAATAAGTTTAGTTATTGAAAATGGTAATGTTTATATAAAGAGTGAAAATGATTTAAAGATTAGTATTGTTGATGAAGAATCTAGTACTCAGTTTGTAGATGACCATTACAAAGAAGTTAGTAGTGAAGATATAGTTAGTTATAATTTTGATATAGATAGGATTGATAATAAAAAGTATTCTTCAATATTTAGTTTTGTAGGATTATTGAAAAATGGGTTTAGAAAAGTATTTGGCTATTCTCCATTAAAGAAAATATTACTTGCTGGTTTCTTCTTATCAGGTATGTTTCTAATGTACGCAGTGAGTTCTATATTTGGAGTATTAAATGTTAGAGATTCTGATTTTGTTACTTATAACAAAGAGTATTTAATTGTAAATAAGAAAAAGGTAGAATTAGATGAGTTTTTAAATATTGAGAATAGAAAAGATGTTGATTATATATTACCAGGTGATTCATCTGTTAGAATGAAAATAATGTTAAATGATTATTATCAAACAAATGAAAACTATGATGATTTAATTGGATCTATTACTAGTATAAAAATTATTAATGATAAAGATATAATACTTGGTAGAATGCCTCTTAATAAAAATGAATTAGTTGTTGATAAACTGGTTATAAAAAGAATGATTGAATCTCCATTTAGCAGTAGTATAATGTCTGGATTATTCAATGAAGAAGAAGCACTTAATAGGGTAGTAAAAGTTGACGGAATGGATGATTTTGTAATTGTAGGTATTGTTGACAATTCTTCTCCAAGTATTTATACTTTTGAAGATAATATGTTAAATATTATTGCTAATAGTGTAGAGATAGGAATGTATGATAGCACTACTAGTGTGGTTGATTATAATCTTTATAAAGATAAGATTAAATTGACTAAAGGAAGATATCCAGAAAATGATTATGAAGTTATACTAAATAGTAGAAATGAATATGTTGTTTCTCTTAATAGTCAAACAAAAACTAAAGTAGGAGACAGAAGCTTAAAAGTAGTTGGTTTTTATGATAGTGAATATGATTATGATTTATATCTAGTTAATAATAATACTGTTAAATATAATTTAATTAATAACAAAGACGATATGACTATTTTATCTAATGATAAAGATAAGACTTTAAATGATTTAAGAAGTGATAAACTAAATATTAGAGATAGCTATACTTATTCAAAAGAAGCATTTATGGATGAAAGAAGAGAAAGTGTTAATAATAAGTTATTAATTGCTAATATAATACTTGCTATTTCTTTAGTAGAAATCTATTTAATGATAAGGTCTAGTTTCTTATCTAGAGTTAAAGAAGTTGGAATACTAAGAGCAATTGGTGTTAAAAAGTTGGATATTTATAAAATGTTTTTTGGAGAAATATTTGCAGTTAGTACTTTAGCTAGTTTACCTGGAATTATATTTATGAGTTATATATTGAAAGTTATGACTGAAAGTGAAACATTTAGTATGTTAACTAGTGAATATATGATTAATCCATTTATATTTGTAATAACTTTATTATTTGTATATTTATTTAATTTAGTAGTAGGGTTACTTCCAGTATTTAATACTATTAGAAAAACACCTGCAGCTATTCTAAGTAGATATGATGTTGATTAAAAAAAGGTTACGAGTTTGTTTCGTAATCTTTTTCTTCTTCTATTGGATCAAATAATTCTTTAATATCTATATTTAATACTTGGGCAAAAGTCCAAAGTGTTCCTAAGCTAAATGTTTGATGATACTTCTTACTTTCAATATTCATTATAAAACCATCACTATAGTTACATAACTCGGCAAACTTACTTTGTGTTAGTCCTTTACTTTTTCTTATCTTCTTTAAATTATGAGCAACAACATAATATATATAGTTTTCATCTTCTTTGTTCATAAAAATC